>CAZVFF010000185.1:0-5336 GCA_964626395.1 uncultured Iamiaceae bacterium
ATCGCCTACCCCGGCGACAAGGTCGACCTGGTGGCGATCCCGGACTTCGCGTTCGGGGCGATGGAGAACCTGGGGTGCATCACCTTCCGCGAGACCGCCCTGCTGGCCGACACCGACGTGGCCACCCAACCCGAACTGGAACGCATCGCGGACGTCATCGCCCACGAACTCGCCCACATGTGGTTCGGGGACCTGGTCACGATGGGCTGGTGGAACGGGATCTGGTTGAACGAGGCGGTCGCCACGTTCATGGAGATCCTCGCCGTCGACCGGTTCCGGCCGGACTGGAAACGCTGGACCGGTTTCGCGTTGGGTCGCAGCGCCGCGTTCGACACCGACGCCCTGGCGGCGACCCGCCCCATCGAGTACCCGGTGGAGTCCCCCGCCGACGCCGAGGGCATGTTCGACATCCTCACCTACGAGAAGGGCGCGTCGGTGCTGCGGATGCTCGAACAGCACCTCGGCTCCGACGTGTTCCGTGACGGGGTGCGCCACTACCTGAGAACCCACGCCTACGGCAACACCGAGACCGCCGACCTGTGGGACGCGTTGGCCACCGCCACCGACGCGCCGGTGCGCGAGATCGCCGAGAGTTGGATCTTCCAGCCCGGTCACCCGTTGGTCACGGTCCGTCGCGGCGACCGGCCGAACGAGCTGGTCGTGTCCCAGGAACTGTTCCGCTACCTGCCCACCGACGACGACGCCCGCTGGGTCGTTCCGGTCGGGTTGCGCTGGGCCGACGGTGCCGGGGACGTCCACGTCACCGACGTGCGCCTCGCCGATGCGGAGACCGTCGTCGAACTGGGCGCCGAACCGGTGTGGGTGATCGCCAACCGGGACGCGTCGGGGTTCTACCGGACGGCGTACTCCCCCGAACTGCGTTCGGCACTCGCCACGGTGGCCGCCGAGGTGGCGACCGACACCGAACGCTACGCGCTGGTGGACGACACCTGGGCGTCGGTGCTCACCGGCGGCACGTCCGTCGCCGAGTTGACCGGGCTGTTGCGTTCCTTCGGCACCGAGGACGACCTCGCGGTGTGGCGTCGTATCGGCGGCGTGCTCGCCAACCTGGGCCGCCTGGCAACCGGCGACCCCGACGCGGAGGCCGCGCTGGCGGGGCTGGTGCGCGACGTCGTCGGTCCGCTCGCCGCTCGTCTCGGCCCGGTCGCCGTGCCCGGTGAGGACGAACGGGTCACGAACCTGCGTGCCACGGCGTTCGAGCTGCTCGGTTCCCACGGCCACGATGCCGCGGTCGGCGACCGCGCCGGCGCGATCGTCGACCGTGCGATGAACGGCAGCCCCGACGACGGCGACGACCCGTCGCTGATCGACGCCGCGGTCCGGGTCGCCGCCGAACATCTCGACGACGCCGGATTCGACCGGTTCCTCGGCGCGTCACGCGCCGCCGGCACGCCCCAGGACACGTTGCGGTACCTGGGTGCGCTCGCCGACGTACGCGACGGGGCCGTGTTCGAACGGTTCCTCGGCCTGCTCGACAGCGACGACGTCCGAACCCAGGACGTGGGTGGGTTGTTGAACCGGGGCCTGATGAACGGCTCGAACGCGGCGGCGGCCTGGGAGTTCGCAGAAACCCGTTGGGCGCGCCTGGGAGAACGGCTGCCGAACAACGCGATCGCGCGCATGGTCTCGGGTGTGCGGACCTTCACCGACCCGGCACTCGCGGACCGGGTGGCCGCGTTCTTCACCGCGAACCCGGTCCCCCAGGCCGCCAAGGCGTTCGCCCAGCACATCGAGAAGATGCGGGTGATGGTCGGCCTGGCCGAACGGGAACGTGCCGGGCTCGTGGCGGCCCTGGACGGGAGCTGAACCGGTTCCGTGCACCGCCTCGACGAACCGCACCGGCGCACGCCGTTGCGGCTACCCAGCGCCTCGATGGGCCCGATCCGCACCGGGACGCACCTGGTGGTCGGCTCGGGACGTTTTCCGAACCTGACCGACCGGCGGAACCGGCGACGTGCCCGCCACGGCAACGGCGCCCCACGGCGGTACGGCCTGCGGGTCTTCGCCGTGGAACCCGACGCGGTGCAGCTCGACTGGTCGGCACTCGGCCCGGGTGAGGTGACCCTGCGATGCGCCGACACCGCGGTCACCGTGCTCGCCGACGGCGGCCCCGGCGCGGTCACCCTCGACGGATTACCCGCGGGCCGGCACCTGACCGTCGAGATCACCGGCGACGGCGTGCCCGCGCCCACACGTGTCGCGGTGACGACGCCGTTGCCGCCCCCGGGGGCCGAGATCACCCGGGTCGCCACCTTCAGCGACTCCCACATCGGGGAGACGTCGTTCGGGTACCTGCACACGATCTCGGAAACCGAACGCCCCCGCGTCGACCACCCGCTGCGGGCGGTACGCGCCGCGGTCGACGAGGCACTCGCCTGGGGGGCGAAGCGTCTGGTCGCCAAAGGTGACGTCGTCGACCAGTCCCACCCCGGGTCGTGGCACGACCTGGTGGCGGTGCTGGACGGCGTCGACGTACCGGTGCACCTGACCCCGGGCAACCACGAGGTGAAGAGCCGCCGGTCGATCGAACCGGCCGACGCGTTGGCCGGCACCGACATCGCGGTGACCCGCGACGTCGACCGGGTCGATCTGGGTGGGGCCTCGTTGGTGCTGGTCGAGACCGCCCTGGCGGACCACGAACGTGGCGACATCGCCCCGTTCACCGACGGGATCGTCGATGCCGTGGCCTCGGCCGACGGGGGCGTGCTGGTCGCGATGCACCATCATCTGCGCAGCGGCACGTCGATCAGCGCGTGGCCGGTCGGTGTGCCCCGACGCCAGTCCACCACGTTGTTGGACCGGATCGCGTCCGTCCACCCCGACACGGTCGTCACCAGCGGGCACGTGCACCGCAACCGTCTGCGCCGGCACGGCCCGGTGACCGTCACCTGTGTGGGTTCGGTGAAGGACTACCCCGGTGTGTGGGCCGGGTACGTGTTCCACGAGGGCGGGATCCGTCAGGTGGTCCGCCGGGTCGCCGAACCGTCGGTGATCGCCTGGACCGAACGCACCGGCGACGCCCTGGGGGGGCTCTACCGCCGCTGGACGCCGTCGACGGCGGACAAGCGTTGCGTGACGGTCACCTGGGGTGACCGCCGGGACTGATCAGGCGAACGACGCGACGGCCTCGTCGAAACCGATCCGGTCGGCGATCCCGGCACGCAGCCGCATGACCGGACCGGGACGGTTCATGCCGATCACCCCGACGAGACGTCCGGCCCGACCGGCCAGCGCCACGAACCGGCGGTCCTCGAGCGCGCCGTCGACCACGACGATGTCGTCGTCGGCTCGGATCCTTCCGGCGAGCTGCAGTTTCCGGTCGTACTGGTCGGTCCAGAACCACGGTACCGTCGCGAAGGGTTCCGCGTCGGCGCCGTCGAACAGCGCGGCCGCGGCGTGTTCGCCGTGTCCCATCGCGTGGTCCCAGTGTTCGATCCGCATCGACTCGCCGTCGAAGACCGGGTTGGGCCAGCGGGCCACGTCACCGGCGGCGACGATCCCCGGTGCGGCGAACGAACGGGCGTCGCAGACGACGCCGTCGTCGAGTTCCAGCCCGGAACCGGACAGCCAGTCGGTGGCCGGTTCCACCCCGATCGCCACGACCGCGTGACGGGTGGCGATGGTGGTGCCGTCGGACAGGTGCACCCGGGCGAGGTGCCCGTCGGGGGCGGCTTCGAGGCGTTCCACCCCGACTCCGAGGTGCAGGTCGACCCCGGCATCACGGTGCATCCCGGTGAACACCGCACCGACGCGGGACCCCACCGCCCGTTCCATCGGCGTTTCGAGCGGGTCGACCAGATGCACCTCCACCCCCCGGGCCCGGCAGGTCGCCGCGACCTCGCACCCGATGCACCCGGCGCCGATCACCACCAGCCGTTCCGGGGAGCCGTCCACCACCGCGCGTCGGGTCCGGGCGTCGTCGAGGGTGCGCATCGTCTGCACCCCCGCGATCCCGTCGGATCCGTCCAGCCGACGGGGGCGGGTTCCGCAGGCGATCACGATGCCGTCGACGGCCGCGGTCGAACCGTCCGAGAGGGTCAGGGTCCGCCGGGCGGCATCGAGGCCGGTCGCTGCGACCCCGCGGTGCCATGCGGCGTCCAGGGAGGGGTCGTCCGCGCCGGGAAGACCCAGGTGGGTTTCGTCCCAGTCGCCGGCCAGGAACTGTTTGATCAACGGCGGACGGTCGTACGGCGGCCCGGTTTCCGCGCCGATGATGACCAGACGGCCGGTGAACCCGCGCCGACGCAACGCACCCGCAGCTGCCACGCCGGCGGTGGAGGCCCCCACCACCGCGATCGATTCCGGGGGACCGGTCGTCAACGGTCCGGGGTTCCCGGGTCGGCTGGGCCGGTCAATCCTCGATGATCGTCAACGCCTGTTTGGGGCAACGGCGGACGGCCTCTTCGATCTTGGCACGCTTGGACTCGTCGGGTTCGGAGTCGATGATGTACATGATGTCGTCGTCGCGGATCTCGAACGTGGTCGGATCGATCCCCACGCACACGGCGTTGGACTCGCACAGGTCGTAGTCGACGGTCACCTTCATCGGGACTCCTCTTTCACTGTCGACGCACCGCGGCCCACGGAGCGACTGGAACGTGTTCTCGTGACGTTCGAACCCTACCGCGTGCCCCGCGTGTCGTGCCCCGCGTGTCGCGTCGACGGGTCATTCCACGACCAGGTACGAGACCGTGCCGGCGGTGTCCACCACACTCACCCGTTCGATGAAGATCGTCCCGTCCGCGTCCACTTCGCAGTCGAAGGTGTCGCCGACCTCGAGAACCCGCACGGGCGGTCGGCCGCAGTCGACGGTCAGGTCGATCACGTCCCCGGGCTGGTCGTAGGCCTCGTGCAGGCGTCCGTCCAGGTCGGTTTCCACCGCGGCGGTGACGATCACCGCGCCCGCGGGGGCGAACTCGATCCCGCCGTCGGCATCACGTTGGGTCACCTCCACGTCGAACCCGGTGTCGCCGGCGTGCACCACACAGGTGGACACCGCACCCGTTTCGACCGCGATGTCGTCGGGGCAGTCGACAGCGGTGATCGTCTCGGGTTCCAGGTGCGGTTGCAGCTCCTCGGTGATCGTGCGTTCCACTCCGGCGGTGTCCATCATCGGGTCCGTCGCGCACCCGACGGCCACGGCGAGCAGCATCACCACCGCCAGGAAGCGGACGAGGAGCCTCATCGGACCAGTGCCACGACGAAACAGAACTGGGCGGCGTGGTAGGTGCTCATGATCGCGAAGCGTGCACCGGGGACCCGGCGGGCGAACTTGTTGGTCGCCAGGATCCCGTCGGAGGCGAAGAAGAACACCG
>CAZVFF010000186.1:0-5262 GCA_964626395.1 uncultured Iamiaceae bacterium
GTGCCGTGAACGCTTTCACCGGAGTCGCCGGCGAGGGCAAGGACCCGATCGACGGCGAGACCAGGCCGTACCCGGACATCGCGAAGCACCTGCACGAGGCCGGCGTGCCCTGGGTCGCGGTGGGTGACGAGAACTACGGCGAGGGTTCGTCCCGCGAGCACGCCGCGATGGAGCCCCGGTTCCGGGGGTGTGTCGCCGTGTTCGTACGCTCGTTCGCCCGGATCCACGAATCGAACCTGAAGAAGCAGGGTGTGCTGGCGCTGACCTTCGCCGACCCGGCCGACTACGACAAGATCGGCGAGGACGACAAGATCAACATCCGGGGACTCGCCGACCTGGCACCGGACCAGCCGATCACCTGTGAGATCGTCCACCCCGACGGTTCGGTCGAGGAGTTCACCGTGACCCACACGATGAACGACGAACAGATCGGGTGGTTCCGTGCGGGAAGCGCGTTGAACATCATCCGTGCCGAACGGGCCGCCTGAAGCACTGCTCCACACGTCGTCGGTGCCGTCGGGCATCGGCGACGTGTCGGAATCACGGGGCCATGACCACCGGTGAACGACCCCGCCGGGTGACCATCGACCCGTGACGACTCCGACGACCCCTGTCGCGACCGCGGCACGGG
Source organism: uncultured Iamiaceae bacterium (assembly GCA_964626395.1). Classification (GTDB taxonomy): domain Bacteria; phylum Actinomycetota; class Acidimicrobiia; order Acidimicrobiales; family Iamiaceae; genus JAFDWI01. The sequence continues at coordinate 632 of CAZVFF010000186.1, forward strand.
AGTCCCACGTCGGCCGGGCCGACACGGATCGGCGGTCCGACCGGGTCCTGTTCGCCGTCGTGTCGGTCGCCGCGGTGGTCCCGTTCTTCTGGGCCGCTGTCCGTGACGCACGCAACGGCTTCTTTCCGACCTCCGATGTCGCAGCGACCGTGCTGCGGGCCCGGGACGTGTTCAGCAGTCACCCGCCGTTGGTGGGCATGTGGTCCTCCGGGTCCACCTGGGCGGGTCACGAGATCCACTTCCCGGGTGCGATCCAGCTGTATCTGCTGGCCGTGCCGGTGCGGCTGCTCGGGAGCACCTGGGGCCCGCTGTTGGCGATGGCGACGTTGAACGCATGCTGGGTGCTGCTCGCCGGATGGCTCGTCCGGCGACGTTTCGGTACCCACGCCGCGCTGATCGCGTTGGCGACGATCACCGCGTTCCTGTGGTCGATCGGGAGCGAGAACCTGATCAGTCCCCGCCCGATGCAGATGGTGACGATCCCGTTCCTGTGTTTCCTGTTCCTCGCCTGGCTGGTCGCCGACGGCGACATCGACGCGCTCCCCGCGTTCGCGATCGTCGCGAACTTCCTGTTCCTGGATCATCTGGTGCAGGCCGTGCAGATCCCGGTGATCAGCGCATGCGCCATCGCGGGTCTCCTCGTGTGGTACCGGCGGGGCCGTCGGGCCGACCCGGAACGACGACCCCCGGCGTTCGACCGGGTTCGACGAAGAATCGCACAGACGGCGACGATCACAGCGGTGATGTGGTTGCCGTCACTGGTCGAACAGCTCACGAACAGGCCCGGGAACCTGGCCCTGCTGGTCCGGGCAGCGGAACGGGACCGCGAGTCGGTCGATTCGTTCACCGTTGCCTACAACACGGTGGTCCGGCCGATCGCGACGCCCGACTTCTGGTTCCGGGGGCGTTTCGACCGGAGCACCTTCCACCGGGGGCTGGACACCCTGGGGGTGGGTGACGTGATCGCCGGTGTGGTGGTCCTGGCCGTGTTCGTCGGCCTGGGCGCCGTCGCGTTCCGGCGTGGTGACCGCACGGTGATCACGCTGCTCGCGGTCGCGGTCGTGGCGATCCTCGTGAGTTTCGTGACGGTGACCCAGAGTCCGGCGATCTGGGGGTTCCTCCCCTACGTGCGCTCGGTCTGGGCACTCGCCGCCTTCGTCTGGTTCGCGGTCGCATTCGCCGCGTGGCGAATGTTCGCGGGACCGGTCCGTGCGCACGTGGCACGGGTCGCGGGAGTCCTGGCCGTCGTGTTCTGCCTGTTCGCGACCTCCTATGCCGACTTCGGCTCCATGACCGACCTCGAGGGTGGCCCGATCGCCCGTCGCATGGTCGACACGACCGTGCCGGAACTGACCGGCCGCGGTCCGGTGCTGGTGCGCTCGACTCCCGACTTCGCCTCCGAGCGCTACTTCACGTCGTTGCTCCTGGGTCTGGACTCGGCTGGCGTCCACTACTGCGTGGAGGGCATCGCGGTCGCCCAGTTCGGCGATTTCCACGACTGCGGTGCCGACGCCGCGGTGGCCGTCGTCGTCGATGCCGGTCGGGGCCACCGCGACACCGGCGGCACGGTGCTGTCGGAGACCGCGACCCTCGATCCGGCCGAGCAGCGGACATTGGACCGGGCGACCCGGACCACGGACCGCTGGTTCGCCACCCACGACCGGGTCGACCTGACGACCCACGGGGAGGCACTGCTCACGGCACGGGACCCCGACGGGCTCGCCGGTGATCCGTTCGCGCCGACCGACGGGGACCTCACCGGCCTACTGGACTCGGGGATGTTCCGCCTGTTCCTCGGGGCACAGGCGACCCACTTGGCCGACCCGGACCTCCAGGAGCCGGTGTTCGCGGATCCGGATCTGCCGGTCGCGGACCTGCTCACCCGGATCGATCTCGGCAAGGGCGCGCACCCGATCGTCGTTCGTGAACTCCCGACGGACCGACCCCGGTCGGCGCAGTCGTCGCCGGAGGGCCGGTGACGGCGCGAAGCGACGCTCGGGAGCGGTACGTGGCCACGCCACGGCCACAGGTGCGCTCGATGGGTCGGCGGTCGGCGCTAACATGCAGCGGGTCACGCGCCGGTTGTGACCGGACCGTCTCCGTTCGCCGTCCCGAGGTTGCCGTCGATCCATGACCGACACCGTCGCCGAAGTGGCGGAACCGACCGGACCCGCATCCGCCGATGCGTCCGACACCCACGCGACACGGACCCGGCGCATCCTGCTCGCGCTCGCGGCGATCGCAGCGGTCGTGCCGTTCTTCTGGGCAGCCGTCCGTGACGCCCGGAACGGTTTCTACCCCACCATGGACGTCGCCGCGACCGTGGTCCGCGCCCGGGCCACCTTCAGCGCGAATCCCCCGCTGCTCGGCATGTGGTCGTCCGGGTCGAGCTGGGCCGGCCACGAAATCCACTTCCCCGGACCGATCCTGCTGTATCTGCTCGCGGTGCCGACCCATCTGTTCGGCAACACCTGGGGTCCGCTGCTGGGCATGGCGGTCATCAACTCGTTGTTCGTACTCGTCACGGGCTGGCTGATCCACCGGTACGTCGGAACGAACGCCGCGCTCGTCGCGTTCGCGTTCCTCAACGCGTTCCTCTGGTCGATCGGGAGCGAGAACCTCATCGATCCCCGCCCGATGGAGATGGTGACGATCCCGTTCCTGTGCTTCCTGGTGCTGGTGTGGCTGGTCGCCTCGGGAAAGGTCGAGGTCCTGCCCTGGTTGGCGGTGGTTGCGAACTACCTGTTCCTGAACCATCTGGTGATGTCGTTGCAGATCCCGGTGATCGGCATGTGCGCCGCGGTCGGCGTGGTGCTCTGGATCCGACGAACCCGCGACGAGACCGCCACGGCGACATCCCACGGCGCGCCGCCCGGCTGGTTCGCCCGGCTGCGCAAACCGATCCTGTGGACCGCGATCGTCACCTTCGTGATGTGGCTGCCCTCGCTGATCCAGCAGGTCACCCACTCGCCGGGCAACCTGCGGCTCCTGGTCGAAGCAAGCTCGCAACATCGTGACCCGGTGGGCTCGTTCACCATCGGTTTCACCGCCACGATGCGGTTGATCGTCGAACCGACGTTCTGGTTCCGTGGAAGGTTCGACGACCCCACGTTCCCCCATGGACTCCGCGACGTGTCCGCATCGGATGTCGTGGGGACGCTCGTCCTCGTCGGTCTGTTCGTCTGGCTGGCGGTCAACGCGTGGCGTCGACGGGACCGACTGGTGATCGGTGTGCTCGCGGTGGCGGTGGTGGGGATCGGCGCCGGCATCGTGACGGTCACCCAGGCGCCCGGTGGCTGGGGTTTCCCGATGCAGTACCTGCGATCGCTCTGGGGACTCGCCGCGTTCGTGTGGTTCGCGGTCGCCTTCGGCGCGTGGCGCGCCCTGGCACCCCGGTGGCGCACGGGCATTGCGACCGGGGCCGGTTGCGCGGCGATCCTGTTCGGACTGCTCGGGCTGAGTTATGCGAACTTCGGTGCCGCGACCGACATGCGGCGATCGGTGATCGCCGAGGAGTTCGTCGACGACCTCGTCCCGCAACTCGAGGGACGGGGCACGATCAACATCCTGTCGAGTCCCGGTTTCGAATCGGAACGCTTCTTCTCCTCGGCACTGCTCGCGATCGACACGGCCGGCATCGACTACTGCGTGACCCACATCAGCTCCCAGCAGTACGGGGCCGAGCACGACTGCATCGACGACACCAACACGACCGTGATCATCGAGGCATCGACCCGGCCAGCGCGGTCCGACCGTCGCCTGATCGCCGAGACCCCGAACCTGACACCCGCCGAACGTGAACGGTTCACACGGGATCGCGAAACGATCGAAGCCTGGGTCGCCCGGGGCGCCGACCTCACGTTGAGCGACGAGTTCTCACGTCTGCTGGACGAGGCCGACCCTGCGTTCCGACCGGCCGTCGTCCGGGAACTGGAGACCGACGCCGACGACGCGGACCGCCTGCTCGAGTCCGAACTTTTCCAGTCCCTGCTCGCGTTCGAGCGCCACCACCGCGGGCAGCCCGCACAGAGACCACCGATCTTCACGGACCGGTCCATTCCGGTCGACGCGATCGTCGCCTACGAGGAGCTGGCGGCTCAGGGCACGGTACGCGCCTACGAGATCGATTCCGGCCCGACCGTGGGTGCTTCCCCTTCCGACTGATCGGTCGGCGCGCTGTCAGGATCCCCCGTCGGGCGCGGGCCCGGTTGCGATGCCGGTCCGGGTCAGTGCGGCGGACTCGCCTCGGCGATCTCCGCAGCCGTGGGCTTCCGACGTTCCCGCGCCTCGGGCGGGAGCAACGCCTCGATGGCGCGCATGATCCGTCCGGTGTCGGCGTTGTCGCTGCGGTACTTCAACTCGACCGGGTCACCCACCTGCATGCGGACCACGGGCGGGTCCGACACGTTGGTCAGATCCGGCAACCGGGCCGATCGGGGCCAGACCTTCTCGGTCCCCCACAGCCCCACCGGGATGACCGGTACCCGGGTCCGGGCCGCGAGACGCGCCGCACCGGGACGGCCCGTCAGTTCCGGTTCGAAGAACGCCTCGCCGCGGGGAATCGTGCCCTGGGGCAGCACGACGACGATCTCGCCACCGGCGAGCGCCTCGGCGGCGGCTTCCAGGGGGGC
>CAZVFF010000187.1:0-5256 GCA_964626395.1 uncultured Iamiaceae bacterium
GTCGAGGTGCAGATCCTCGCCGACACCCACGGCACCATCTGGGTCGTGGGTGAACGCGAATGTTCGATCCAACGCCGCCACCAGAAGATCATCGAAGAAGCCCCCTCGCCGTTGGTCGAACGCACCGACGGCATGCGCAAACGGCTGTTCGAAGCCGCCGGCAACGCGGCCGCCGCGATCGGCTACGTGGGTGCGGGGACCGTCGAATTCCTCGCCACCGACGACGGCGAGTTCTTCTTCCTGGAGATGAACACCCGCCTGCAGGTCGAACACCCCGTCACCGAAGCCACCACCGGGCTCGACCTGGTGGAACTCCAGATCGACGTCGCCGACGGCGGTCGACTCGGGTCGACACCCCCATCCACGGTCGGCCACGCGATCGAAGCCCGTCTCTACGCCGAGGACCCCAGCGCCGACTGGCGACCGGCCACCGGCACGCTGAGCACCTTCGAGATCCCCGGCGTGGACACCACGTTCGGTCTCGACGCGGATCGCGCCGGCGGGGTCCGCCTGGACAGCGGCGTCGAGGCCGGATCGGTCGTGGGTGTGCACTACGACCCGATGCTCGCCAAGGTGATCGCGTGGGCGCCCGACCGTGGGCGCGCCACCCGGCTGTTGGTCGCCACGTTGCGCCGGGCCCGCATCCACGGGCTGGTCACCAACCGTGACCTGCTCGTGCGGATCCTCGACCACGACGCGTTCGCCGCCGGTGCCACCGACACGGCCTTCCTCGACACCCACGGCCTCGACGTGCTCGCCGCACCGTTGGTGCCCGCCGACGACGTACCCGTCCACGTCGCGGCCGCCGCGCTCGCCGACGCCGCCGCCAACCGGGCCGCCGCGCCCGTGCTCGCCGAGGTGCCCTCGGGGTGGCGCAACGTGGCCTCCGCCGACCAGCACAAGACCTACACCGTCGTCGGTGGCCCCCGCGACGGTGACGAACACGCTGTCGCGTACCGCACCACCCGGGACGGGACCCGGATCACCGGCCGTGACGCCATCGACGTCGCGGCAGCCACCCCGGACCGGGTCGTCCTCGTCGTGGACGGGATCCGACGCACCTTCGTCGTCGCTCGCACCGGTGACCGGGTCGACGTCGACTCCGACGTCGGATCGGTCGCTCTGGCACGCGTCGCCCGGTTCGCCGACCCGGCCGCCACCGTCACCCCCGGATCGCTGGTCGCGCCCATGCCCGGCGCGGTCGTGCGGATCGCCGTCGCCGCAGGCGAAACCGTCACCGCCGGCGAGACGTTGCTGGTCGTCGAGGCGATGAAGATGCAACACGAACTCGTCGCACCGGTCGACGGTGTGGTCACCGAACTGGACGTCGCGGTCGGCGACCAGGTCGACGTCGGACAGGTCCTGGTCGTGATCACCGAAGGAGAACCCGAGTGAGTTTCACCGAAACACCCGAACAGGTCGCTCTGCGTGAGGCCGTCGCCACCTTCGCGCACGGCTACGGCTACGACTACATGGTCGCCAAGGCCCGCGCGGGCCAGACCCAGACCGAGCTGTACGCCGAAGCCGGCGCGCTCGGCTACCTGGGGGTGAACCTGCCGGTCGAATACGGCGGCGGCGGGGCAGGCATGACCGAACTCGCCATCGTCGAGGAGGAACTCGCCGCCGCGGGGTGCGCCCTGTTGATGATGGTCGTCTCGCCCGCGATCTGCGGCACGGTCATCACGAAATTCGGCACCGACGACCAGAAGGGCCGGTGGCTGCCCGGGCTCGCGGACGGCTCGGAGATCATGGCGTTCGCGATCACCGAAGCCGACGCCGGATCCAACTCGCACCGGATCACCACCACCGCACGGCGTGACGGATCCGACTGGATCCTGAACGGCAACAAGATCTTCATCTCCGGAGTGGACGTCGCGAAGAACGTGTTCGTCGTCGCCCGCACCGAAGACGCCACCACCGGCACGCTCAAACCCGTGCTGTTCGTCGTGCCCACCGACGCCCCCGGGTTCGAATGGACACGGATGGACATGGACCTGATCACCCCGGACCACCAGTTCACCCTGTTCTTCGATGACGTGCGACTGCCGGCGGACGCGCTCATCGGCGAGGAGAACGCCGCGCTCGCCCAACTGTTCGCCGGGTTGAACCCCGAGCGGATCATGGCATCCGCACTCGCCGTGGGCATGGGCCGCCACGCGATCGACAAAGCCGTCGCCTACGCGTCGCAGCGTGTCGTGTGGCGGGACCGCCCGATCGGCACCCACCAGGCCGTGGCGCACCCGTTGGCCCAGATCCACATCGAACTCGAACTGGCCAAGTTGATGATGCGCAAGGCCGCGGTGCTCTACGACGCGGGGGAGGAGACCGCCGCCGGTGAGGCCGCCAACATGGCCAAGTACGCGGCCGGTGAGGCGTCGGTGCGCGCCGTCGACCAGGCCGTGCAGACCCTGGGCGGATCCGGCTTGGCGAGCGAGTCCGGACTCGGTGCGCTGATCGCCGCGTCACGCATCACCCGCATCGCGCCGGTCAGCCGCGAGATGATCCTGAACTTCGTCGCCCAGCACAGCCTGGGCCTGCCCAGGTCCTACTGAGATCGAGCCGAGGAGCACCCGCTGTGACCGAAACGACCGAACTCGTCCACCGCACCGACGACCGGGGGATCGCCACCTGCACCCTGGACTCACCGGCGAACCGCAACGCCCTGTCGGCGCAACTGGTCGGCGAACTCGACGCGCACCTGCGCGACGTCGCCGCCGACGACGCGACGCGTGCGGTGGTGCTCACCCACACCGGCACCACGTTCTGCGCCGGTGCCGACCTCGCCGAGAGCGCCCGCGAAGGCGGCCCCGCGCAAGGCACGATGCGCCTGGTCGGGTTGCTGCGCACGATCCTCGAGCTGCCCGTGCCGGTCGTCGCGAAGATCGACGGCAACGTGCGCGCGGGTGGCACCGGGATCGTCGGGGCGTGCGACGTGGTCGTGGTCGGTGACGCAACGTCGTTCGCGTTCACCGAGGTCCGCCTCGCGCTCGCCCCGGCGATCATCTCGTTGACGGTGCTGCCCCGGATCGACGACCGGGCGGCATCGCGCTGGTTCCTGACCGGCGACCGGTTCGACGCGCACGAGGCCGAACGGATCGGCCTGGTCACCATGGTCGCCGACGACCCCGACGCGGCCGTGGAGGCCCTGGCCGAGTCGTTCCGCAGAGGCGCTCCCCAGGGGCTCGCCGCGTCCAAGGCGCTCACCACTGCTGCGATGCTCGCCGACTTCGACCGCGACGCCGAACGCCTCGCCACGCTGTCGGGTGAACTGTTCGCATCCGACGATGCGCAGGAGGGCATCGCCTCGTTCATGGAGAAACGCCCACCCCGCTGGGTGACCGGTGGCTGAACCCGTCCAGGACCGCAGCCGCGCCACCCGCCAGGCGTTGTTGGAGGCCGCCGTGGAATGCCTCGCCGAGCTCGGATGGTCCGGCAGCACCGTCGGCGTCGTCGCCGAACGGGCCGGTGTCACCCGGGGAGCGTTGCAACACCATTTCCCGACCCGTGAGGAGTTGTTCCTCGCCGCGGTCGAACACGTCGCCGACACCCGCGCCGCGGAACTACGCGTCACCACCGCGAACACCGACGGTGAACCGCCGTCGACCCGCGAGGTGGTCGAACGTGTCGTCGAGCTGCACACCGGCGACATCTTCCGGGCCGCGCTCGCGTTGTGGGTCGCCTCGGCGTCCGAACCGGCCCTGGCCGAACGGGTCGTCGAACTGGAGACCCGGATCGGCCGTCAGACCCACCGGGCCACCGTCGAGTTGCTCGGCGTCGACGAGACGGCACCCGGGGTGCGTGAACTGATCCAGGGCACCCTCGACATGGCCCGCGGTCTGGGACTCGCGAACCTGCTCACCGACGACCGTGCCCGCCGGGACCGGATCGTCACCGAATGGGCCGAGGTCATGGACCGGTCGCTGCACCCGGTCGGTTCGAGCTGACCGGTCCGGTCGCTCGGGTCAGTCGGCGAGTTCGGCCGCGATCGCCGCGGCCACGACCTTGCCGGACTCGTCCATACCCTTGGCGTTCGGGTGCACCGGTGGGATGGCGATCAGCCCGTTCACCCACGGATCCGACGCACAGGTGTCGTGCCCGACACTCGGGGTGTACAGGTCGACGAACGTCGCCCCGTTGGCGGCGGCCCGGTCCTCCAACATGGCGTTGAGATCCTTGTGGACACCCGACAGGTACGTCGACGCGGACTGGCTCATCGTCTGGCACCCCAACACACCGGGGTTCTCGGGCAGGATCGCCGGGTAGCCGACCACGAACACGCTCGCCTGCGGAGCCCGGGTGTGGACGTCGGCGAGCACCCGGTCGATCTCCGGTGCCAGATCGGCGATCCGTTCACGCAGTTCGTCGTGGTCACCGTCGACGTACCTGGACTTGCAGCTCTGCCAGGCGACGCAGCTCTTGATGATGTCGGAGAACCCGATGTCGTTCCCGCCGATCCCGATCGTCACGACCCGGGTCGCGCCTCCGACGGCGGCGAGCTGCGCGATGTTGTCGTCCCCGTCGACCGACTGGGGCGAATGGAAGTCGGTGGTCTTCGCTCCCGAACAGCTGAAGTCCCAGAACCGGTCGAAGGAGATCCCCGCGTCGGCCAGGTACCCGCGCGCTCTCGCCGGGTAGTCGCGGTCCGAACGCATGCAACCGATCGGGCTGCCCAGGTCGCCGTTCGGGTCCTCCGAGGGCCCGTCGACCTGGTTCGAGATGCCCGGACCCGACGTGTAGCTGTCGCCGATCGCGACGTAGGTGTCCGGCGCCGGGTCGCAAGCCGTGAGGGTCACCACCCCGACCACCAGTGCCACCAGCACCCCGACGATCCGTGTGCCCGTGTGTCCCGTCATCGATCGACCCCCTGTCGTCCGGTTCGTGGACCGGATGCTACCGCTTCACCGCTCCGCGAGGCGTTCGCCCAGCGCGGCGTCCTTCGCACGGGCCGTTTCGGCCAACGCATCCTGGAAGTCCCGCATCTTCGCGCCGAGCGTGTCGTCGCCGACGGCGAGGATCCGCACCGCCAAAAGGCCCGCGTTGCGGGCGCCGCCGATCGACACGGTCGCCACCGGCACACCGGCGGGCATCTGCACGATCGACAACAGCGAGTCCATGCCGTCGAGATGACGCAGCGGCACGGGCACGCCGATCACCGGCAGCGGCGTGAGCGACGCGACCATGCCCGGCAGGTGCGCCGCGCCGCCCGCACCGGCGATGAGCACCTGCAGGCCACGTTCGGCGGCACGCCGTGCGTAG
>CAZVFF010000188.1:0-5247 GCA_964626395.1 uncultured Iamiaceae bacterium
CCGAAGCGACGGACTGGGGGTCACGATGAACGACGCTGCCACGGCAGCCCGGGTAGTGGAAGATGGCGCGGCTGGTGTGCAAGGGTGCGCGGTCGGTGGATTCTACGGCGGAGCCGTTGCGCTTTGGCTCGGACCTGAGATGATACCAGTGGGGTCAGCCGTTGGCTGTGGTGTCGTGGGTGGATGGTCTGCTGTTTGGACTTGGCTCGGGGGATGACTCGGCGGTCGGCTGGAATGTCGCTTGCCCGCAGAGGAATTGGTCGGTGAGGACGTTCAGACGGTTCAAGGAGGTCTTTGCCTCATTACCGCTCATCGGGCGTATCCATTTCCTCACCCTGGTCGGCTTGGGACTCTCGGCGATCCCGCTGGGCATATTCATATCAGTTGCCATCCATCCACTCATCGGCATCCCTTACATTGTGCTCATGGTTGTTGCGTTGCGGACCCTGGTGAACGGTGGTTGGAGGTGGCGGGTACGGGATGGGAATCGGTCGCCGTGGGAACAGCAGGTGGTCCCCGCGCCGCAGATCATCGAACATGTCCCTTGGCGGGATTTGTGGGGTGCTCTGGCTCCGTCGGGTCGTCGCCAGTTTGGTTTCAGATGCGGCGGGTTCGCGCTCTTCGTCGTAGGTGCGGCTGTTGTCGGTTTCAGCAATGGGGTGATCGTCGGTGTCATCGCGGTGATTGCGGCCATTGCGGTAGTGGGGTGGTTTCTCCGTTGGGTTCATTCGTACGTCGAAGTGCACGGGCGAGGCACCGACCCCTGGGCTGACCCGTGATTTCCACGAGGAACGTTTTCGGTTCGGCGTACGTTTGTCGGTTTCCCGTAGCGCCCCCGACGGGCGGTCTCCGGCGGGGCAGGTTGAGTCGATCGCGGTGTGGGGTGGGGGTCCCGGTTGGGGTTATGACGCGGACGGGCAGGTGGTTTCGGCGACGGAACCGTCGGCGGTGTTCGGCTATGACGTGGATGCGAATCCGGTCGGGTTGGGTGGGGTGTCTCAGGCGCTCAACTCGTCGGGGGAGCTGTGTTGGTTGGATCCGCCACCGGGCTGCGGTGACCACCTCGCGTGGAGCACGTGTGGGAAATCGCGCCCGACGAGTTCGTCGTGTGACGCTCCGGCCGTCGACGCACCCTGAAACCGGATCCGGTCGTGGCGGCCACGATGGTCCCCCGACCGTGGACGCCCGGGGGCTTCAGGATCCGATGCCGGAGGAGACGCCGGGGGACCCGTCGAGCGGGTCCGCGATGCCGCGCCGGTGGCCCACCCGGACCGCCACGGTCAGGCAGGCCGCGACCCCGGCGGCCACCAACGGTACGGGATACCCGCCGGTGAACGCGAGCAGTCCGACACCCACGACCTGTGCCGCGATCGCCACGTCGAGCGAAACCGACGTGAACCGGTCGATCGTCGCGTGGAGCCGACGCAACGATGCCGGGTCGTCCGCGCCGAGCGCCGTGAACACGCACAGCCCACGTACCGTCCCGAACAGGACACCGAGGGCGAAAGCGACCACCGGATCGGCCGACAGCACCCCGGCGGCGACCGTCAGGTACACCGCGCCGGTCATGATGTAGGTCGCGAAGCCGCAACCGATCTGCCAACCGAAACCGCTCGCGTACGCCCACGGTCGCAGACGGGGGAGCCACGTCTCGTTCACCTGACGCGGGTGGATCGGAAGACGGAACCCGAACAGCTCGAGGTCCGAGGCGACCGTCACCAGTGCGGCCACACCGAAGACCGCGACCGTGACCGACTTGCCGATGCCACCGGCGGCAACTGCCCACGCCCCCAGGGCCATACCCGCCCCGAGTGTCACACCCCCGGCCAGGCCGCCCAGGGTGAACCAGGTGGCCGTGACCCCGAAACGGTGGCCCTTGGAACGCTCCGCCATCGGCGTGATCGACGAGATCATCGACAGGCCGCACGGCGACCACATCCCCCGCAGGGCGGCGACGGTCGCGATGAGGACACCGGGGATCAGGAAGGCGTTCATGGGGTCGTCTCGTTCATCAGGTATCGAAGATCATCGTGGGTGTGCCGGAGCCGTCCAGCACGATCTGCCCGTGGTCGAACCGTGAGAACTCCGCCCCGTCGTCGTCGACGGCCGTGTCGGCGACCGGGTAGCCGAGCGCACGGGCGGGTTGGTGGTCGAACCAGAACCGGTGGATCTCGCCGTGCATCTCCCAGGTGCCGCCGTCGGGTCGGTGGAAGATCGAACCGTCCTCGAACTTCGCGAACGTGGTGGCGCCGTCGCGGGCGACCTTGGAGTCGGTGATCGGCGCACCGAACATCGCGAAGTCCCCGAGTGCCACTTGTCGTACACGGGGCCATTCACGAACCACGGGGTGCCGTCGTCGGTGGAGACCATGATGCCGTCGTCGAACTCGACGTACCGGCTTCGACCGTCCGGGGACGTGGTGGTGTCCGAGGTCGGGTAGCCGAGTACGCGGGCGGGTTGGTGGGCAAACCAGCGGTCGTGGATCTTGCCGTGCATCTCCCACGTGCCGCCGTCGGGTCGTTGGAAGATGGAGGCGCTGTTGATGAACTTGGCGAACGTGGTGGACCCGTCGCGGGCGACCTTCGAATCGGTGGTCGGCGCACCCAGCAGGCGGGTGGCTCCCATCGCCAGCCACTTGTCGTACACCGGGCCCATGAGGATCCACGGGGTGCCGTCGCCGGTGGAGACCATGATGCCGTTGTCGAATTTCACGTGGTGACTCCGACCATCGGCCGACCGGGTCACGTCGGTGATCGGGTAGCCGAGCGCGCGGGCGGGTTGGTGGGCGAACCAGCGTTCGTGGATCTTGCCGTGCATCTCCCAAGTGCCGCCGTCGGGTCGGTGGAAGATGGAGGCACTGTTTGTGAACTTGGCGAAGGTGGTGGCCCCGTCGCGGGCGACCTTCGAATCGGTGATCGGCGCACCGAACAGGCGGGTCGCTCCCACCGCCAGCCACCTTTCGTACACGGGTCCGGTCAGCACGAACGTGCCCTTGCCGGGATTCGCGACGATGCCGCCGTGTTCGAACTTGTTCATCTTGGATCGACCGTCGGTCGTCGTGAAGGTGCTCGTCAGGGGATACCCGAGCGCACCCCCGTGGGCGCCGCGGGCCCGGTAGGCCGACCACAGCGAACCGTGCACCTCGCGGACGGTCCGGTTCTCCCGGTAGATCGCACCGTTCGCGTAGAGGGTCCGGAACCCCCGCGGCGGGGTCGGCTGTTCCTCCGCGATCCGGCGACCGAGAATGCCGGTGGCACCACCGAGGCTCGACCAGAGCTTCTCGACGTCCCCGGAACAGTCGTTGGTGAGACACGGCGCATTGTGGGTGGCGGTGGCGTTCGAGGTCCGGCTCGACCGCGAGCAGGCCGGGTCCCATTCCCACGGCGGCATGCAGGTCACGACCCGGCAGACCACGACCGTCTCGACCGCGAGTGCGGGGACCTCCAGGTGGCAGTTGCCGTACCGGAAGTGGTTGGTGGCCACGGCTCGCTGATCGCAGCTCCCCGAGGCGCAGTAGGGGGTCTTCCAACGGGGGTCGCCGTGTTTGCGGTTGCAGTCGATGTAGTAGCGGGGTTTCCCGCAGCAGAACCCGGAGTTGTCGGCCTTCCACCAGCCTGCGGGGTACGACCCGGGCGGGCACGTGTTCTTCCCGTTGACCGAGCAGCAGAATGCCGTCCAGCCCGAGTAGCAGTCGGCCTCCCGGCCACAGACGACGTCGTAGGCCGCGGCGTCCTCCACGAGGAACCCCCACGGGTCGAGCGCGACGGCGGAACCCGCGACGGCCACGCCGGCCAGGAAGCCACGTCGGTTCGGTCGGTGACGGTCCAACATCGACGCCACCTTCGTGACGGTACGTTCAGCGAGTCCGGCCATGCGTCCGGTCATCGGGCCTCGATTCTCGTCGCGGTCAGTACCCGTGAAGCGTCCCGGCACAGCGCCACCGATCGTCGCCTGCTGCCCAGGACCACGTAGAGCACGAAGGCACGCCCGCTTTCGGTGAAGAAGTGCTGCCAGCCGAGCTGCGGCCGGATGACCCGCTGCAACGCGGATGCCGAGAAATCCCCGGAATGCAGGACGCGGGGCAGTCCCCGGGAACGGAACAGCGGTGTGTCCACACTGTCGGGCGTGGATTCGAGCAGCGTGACCAGGACATCGTCCGTGCCCATCGACTCGACCACGCCGCCTCCGTAGTCGCCCCGCTCGGGGGGAAGGGCGAAGTTCGCCGCGTGCACGATCGGCATCGTGAGCGAACCGTCGGTCTCCATGGTGGGTTCCGGTGCGCCCGACGCTGCTCGCCACGTCGCCGGCGTCCCGCGGTTCATGATCCGGCCGTCCCACCCGTCGGGCAGGTCGACCTCGATGCCGTAGCTCTGCAGGGTCGTGGTCACGTCGCACCGTCGTCGACGGGATACAGGCTCGCGTCACCGGGCAGGATCCCGGCCTGCATCAGCTCGCGGTCCACCCGGGCTTCGCGTTCGACATCGCTCGGTGGCTTGGGCACGTCCGCGGCAGCGTCGCCGATCACCCAGGTCCGGTCCCCGGTCGCCTGGGCGAGCAGGCCGGCGACCTGGTCCCAACTCATGCCGGTGCCCTCGCCCTGGATCCGTCCGTCGGCACCCCGGATCGCGATCACGTACGGCGACCCGGGCACCTCGTAGTCCTCCCACGCCCGACTCGAACACACCAGATCCACGTTGCGGGGTGCGAGTTCGGCGAGGATCGCCGGACTCTCCTCGGCGAGGTCCTTGGCGACGATCAGCAACCTGGTCCCGGCGGGGAGCACGACGCCGTCACCGGCGAACGCCGTCCAGAACTCCCGACACGTCAGACATCCCGACGACAGGAACGCGAGGATCGTGTCGTGTTCGACCCCGGCGACGGCGAACACGGCCTGTTCGCCGCGCAGCGTCACGCCCTGAACGGGGCGAGCGGCCGAACCGGGAGCCTCGACCCGGACCGGTGCCGGGCCGTCGCGCGCACCCCGCGCGGCGGCGTCCTCGAGTTCATGGAGCCTGCGGAGGATCGCCGCATGGCTCTTGAGGAGCCCGAACACCAGGACGACGACGATGACGAGGATCGCCGTGTCGAGGACCAACAGTGCCGTCAAACCGAGTGCCTTCCGGTCGCGTTCATTCGTGTGACGTAGGTCATGGTAACAGCGGTCAGCTGTCCGGCGTGGCGAGCACCTCGTCGGCGGCCAGCAGGACGGCCGGCAGCGTGGTCTGCGCGATCACCAGCGCGGCGGCC
>CAZVFF010000189.1:0-1016 GCA_964626395.1 uncultured Iamiaceae bacterium
CAGTTTGGCGTTGAGCGCCTGGACCCCGCAGGCCACCGCCAACCAGCTCTTGCCGGTGCCCGCCGGGCCGATCCCGAAGGTGATGATGTTGTTCGCGATCGCGTCGACGTAGCGTTTCTGGCCGGCCGATTTGGGTCGCACGATCCGTCCACCGGGTGCGTGCAGCACGTCGGTGGAGAACACCGCGTACGGTTCGGTCCCCTCGCGGACCAGTTCGATCGAACGGGTCACGGTCGCGGTGTCCAGATGCTGTCCCGCGCCGATCAACCCGAGCAGCGAACGGAACAGGTCGGCGACGGTGTCCGCTTCGGGACCCTCGATCGTTATCACGTTGCCCCTGACCTGCACGTTCGTGTCGTCGAAGGTCGATTCGATCCTGCGGAGGTGGGCATCCGCGGATCCGACGAGCGCGGCCATCTCGTGGGGGTCCGGCACCGTCAACTCGATCCGTGGGGCGGTCATGTGTCCCCCCGCGTCGACACCGTCTGCACAGCGGCCGGGTCGGCCGATGGGCGATTCCCACAACCGGTGGTCATTCAGCCATCACGCTGGGCCGGTTCGGGGTACAGGTGCTCCAGGGAACCCGGCGGGATCCGACAGGATTCGATGTACGCGTCGACGTCGGAACGCTTCAGACGGATCACCCGACCGAAACGGTACGCGGGGAGATCGTCCTCGTCGATGAAGCGGTACAGGGTCCGTGCGGTCACACCGAGCCGGTCCGCCGCGGCGGCGGTGCTCAGCCACTCGATGTCATCTGCAGCCATCCCCCGTGAATTTACCGCACGCGACGGCATCACAACGGTTCGGCGGCCGGTCGGCGGAGTTTGATCCGTCGCGAATCGGGGTACGGACCCGTCCGATGGTTCCGATCGGACACGCTCGCCGGACGTTCCGGCCCCCACCACCCCCCGGAAGCGATGGCCGCCCGTCGGTCCCGACCCGCCGCGCCGCGACCCCACCGGTCCCCACACAGGCCCCCGGGCCGGTCGCCGGCCCGGCCAAGGGCCTGAGGG
>CAZVFF010000189.1:1026-5233 GCA_964626395.1 uncultured Iamiaceae bacterium
ACCGGCCGCGCCGCGACCCGACCGGTCACCCGACCGGCCCGGCCAGGGTCCTGGGGTCGAACCCGGCCGCACCGTCCACGTCGGTACGGCTCCACGCGGGCAGCGCCGTGGTGGTCCGCCGGGGTGACCGACCCGAGGACCGCGCCCAGTTGATCCACGCGGCGCGCGTCCTGGCGTGCCTGGACCATCCGGGTGTGGAGCGTTTCGTGACCCTCGACGACGACGGACACCGGACCCTGTTGGTCACCGCGTTCGCGGGTGCACGCTCGCTCGCGGACGCACCACCCCGGGGACCCGGGGAGCTGGCTCGCACAGCAGCGGGAATCCTCACCGGTCTCGCCGCGATCCACCGGGCCGGGTTCATCCACGGACGGATCGACGCGGACCGGATCCGACTCGGTCCGGGTGGTCGGCCGGTGTTGTGTGACTTCCGAACGGCGGAACGACCCGACCCGGACGTGCTCGATCGGGCCCGCCGCAACGAACTCGCGTCGGTCGGTCGTCTGTTGCTCGAGTTGATCGACACCATCACGGTGCAGCCCCTGCGTCACCCACGGACATGGTGGCGGTTGCGGACCTGCGAACGATCGGCGCGCCGACTCGCCGACGCCGCGACGGGTGTGCGGGCGACCGTCGGTGACCGTGACGTGCCGGCGCGACGGCCCGCCGGAACGGCACCGATCCGACCCTCGCTCCATCGACCCGCGGACCGACCCACGAATCGGCGGCGGTTGCTCCGTTACGTGGCCGCAGCGGCTCTCGCCGTCACGGGCGTCGCGATGATCCTCACCGGTGTCCGCGGAACCTCGAGCCCCGGCACCCACACCGCCGCCGACCGACCGGTACCCGACGCCACCGTGGAGGGCACCGTGGTGCGGGCGGCGGGGCTCACCTACCGGGTGGGACGACCCGGTGATCACGTGGTCCTCGGCGACTGGGACGGCGACGGGGTTCTCACCCCGGCGGTGCTGCACCCTGCCGACGGCGCCGTGTTCGTGTACCGCACCTGGCCCGCACCGGACGCACCGGTGGTGGCCGCACCGGTGACCCGTGTGCCCGGCGCGACCGGGCTGCGGGTGCGGTCCGACCCGGGGGGCGCCGACATCCTGGAGGCCACGGGCCCCGACGGTGCGAACGCGGTCCGGGTGGACCGACCCGTGTCGAAGTGACGCCCGGCGTGGCCCGGGGGACGGTTCAGCCGCCGCGGATCCATCGACGGGCGGCCGTGTCGGGCCGGGTGTGACGACGCCCGCGTTCGATACGTCCGAGTGCTCCCCGGATGGCGGTCACGGTCTCGTCGATCCCGTCGGGGACGACGGCGTCGACGATGCCCAGGTCCTCGAGGTCGCTGCTCCGTAACCGCAGGTGCCCGGCGACCTCGGGGGCACGGGACGGGTCACGGTACAGGATGGCGGCGGCACCTTCGGCGCCGATGACCGAGAAGATCGCATGACGCTGGATCAGCAGCGTGTCGGTCGCCCCGAACGCGAGCGCGCCACCGCTTCCGCCCTCGCCCACGCACACCCCGAGCGTGGGTACGGGCACGGCGAGCAGGTCGAGAAACGTCTCGGCGATCGACCGCGCGATCCCGGCCTGTTCGGCGTCGGAGTCGGGTTCGGCGCCCGGGGTGTCGATGAGTGTGAGGATCCGCAGATCGCGCCGCCCCGCGAGCGCGATGGCCCGCCGGGCGAGCGCGTAACCCGCCGGTGTGGGGCGTCCGGTTCCGACGTGGCGGTCCTGGGCGATCACGACGATCGTCTCGTCGTCGACGGTGGCGAGCCCGGCTCGCACGGTCGGGTCGGTTCCGGCCAGTTCGATCCACGAGTCGACCAACGCCTCCGCAACGTCGATGCCGCTGGGTCTGCCCGGGGCACGTGCGCGCTGCACCTCGTCCCACGCGGTGTCGTCTCCCGGGGGTGTCGGATCCGGCCCGGGTCGTGTCCGAATGTGCAACGGTCGTTGCGCGAGGCCCAGCGCACCGCGCACCCAGTCGCCGAGCGCCTCGGCGTCGCCGACGAAGTCGACCAGCCCGGCCGCACGGGCGGTCTCCGCGGTGTGGGACCGTCCGGCGACGGACTGCCCGGTGAACGCCTCGGCGACCCGGGGTCCGGCGAAACCGATCGTCGCGCCGGTTTCGGCGGCGATGACGTCGCACAGCGACGCGTACGACGCGAACACCCCACCGGTCGTCGGGTTCCACAGCACCGCGACCGAACCGAGCCCGGCGGCACGCAACCGCCCCATGGCATCCGCGGTCCGGGCCATCTGGATCAGCGAGACCATCCCCTCCTGCATCCGGGCACCGCCACTGCGAGCCTCGACCACCACGGGCAGACCGGCCTCGATCGCCCGGTCGATCGCACGGACGACCTTCTCGCCGTGGACGACACCCATCGACCCGCCGAGGACCCCGAAGTCGCCCTCGAGTACCACCGCCGCATCGGCCCGCCCGGTGCGGATCGATTCGCGGTCCAGACCGGCGAGACGTTCCGCGTACCCGGGGAAGCCGAGCGGATCCGCGGATCGCAGGTCGGTGTCCCATTCCTCGATGATCTCCAGCAGTGCCATGGAGCAAGGATCCCACGTCCGGGGCCGCCGGGCCGCGGACCGGTCCGCCGTGGTGGTCACTGCAAACGGAACGACACCTCGGATTCCAGGAGTCGACCGCGGCGGGTGAGCACCCACCGGGGTTCCCCACCGACACCCCACCGCGCATCGACCCGATCGACCCGGCGGACCAGACCGTCGAGCGGGCCCTCGACGTCGACCGTCGCGAACGCGCCCTCCGGAACACCGGCGCCGGTCCGCAACAACAACTCGAGGCGCTCCAGACGTCGAGCGTCGGCGTCCAGATGTTCGGTACCCGCCACCGGGGTGCGCCCCGACCGCACCGCGTCGGTGAACCGCTCGGGGGTGTGGATGTGCCAGTAGCGGGTGCCGTCACGGTGGCCGTGCGCCGCGCACCCCACCGCGACGTAGTCACCACCGATCCAGTAGGTCAGGTTGTGGCGGCATTCCTGGCCGGGCCGGGCCCAGTTGGATATCTCGTACCAGGAGAACCCGGCGTCGGCGAGCACGTCGGTCGCGTGCAGGTACTTCCCGGCCTGGTCGTCGTCGTCGGGGTGGCGGCGGCGGTCCCGGGCCAGCGGCGTGCCCGGTTCCACGGTCAACGCGTAGGCACTGACGTGGGCCGGTTCCAGCGACAGTGCGGCATCCAGCGTCGCCGCCCAACTGGCCGCCGTCTCACCCCGGGCCCCGTAGATGAGGTCGACGTTGAACACGATCCCGGCGTCGTGGGCGAGTTCGGCGGCACGGTGCACGTTGGCGGGGTCGTGGGTCCGGCCCAACGCGGCCAGCACGACCGGGTCCATCGACTGCACCCCGATCGACAACCGGTTCACGCCGGCATCCCGGAACGTCGCCAGCATCGACGCGGTGAGGTCGTCCGGGTTGCATTCCACGGTGATCTCGGCATCCCGGGCGGCCCCGAACGAGTCGATCAGCCGGGCCAGGTGTTCCGGGTCGACCAGGGTCGGTGTGCCCCCGCCGACGAACACCGTGTCGGGCGCGGGCGCGCCCGCCAACGCGGCCGTGGCCTGGGTGATGCAGGCGTCGAGGTAGGCCGTCTGCAGGTGGGACCGGTCGGTCCAGGTCGCGAACGCGCAGTAGTCGCACTTGTGGGCACAGAACGGGATGTGCGCGTACACCCCGAGCCGGTGTCCGGCGGGCGTCACCGCCGTCGGCTCCGGCGGTCCGCCAGCAGCGTCCCCGCGGCCAGCACCGCGGTCTCGGCGCGCAACACGTGGTCGCCGAGCGAACAGGCGCCCGCCGCCCGGGCCAGTTCGGCGTCGGTGAACCCGCCTTCGGGTCCGATCAACACGCCCCGGACCCGCCCATCCAACGGTTCGGCACCCATCCGGGCCACCACCGTGTCCGGACGGGTCACCAACGCCGTGAAGGTGGTCGGCGGTTCCACGGTCGGCAGCCACGCCCGACGGCACTGCATCGCGGCTTCCCGGGCGATCCGCATCAACCGTTCGTGGCGCCGGTGGGCGGTCGCGTCATCCCAGCGGACCACGCACCGTTCCGCGGTGAACGGCACGATCCGGTCGACGCCCAACTCGGTGAGGTGGCGGGTCGCGTCGTCCACGCGGGACCCCTTGAGCAGGGCGAAACCGACGGTGACCGGCTCGGTCACGGCCGGGAC
>CAZVFF010000190.1:0-5205 GCA_964626395.1 uncultured Iamiaceae bacterium
ACGCGGACACGACCGTTCCGACGGATCATCTTGCACTTGTCACACATTCTGGTGACGCTGGGGCGAACCTTCATGGGGTGGAGCTTCCTTCGAGCGGAAGAGACGAACCGGTACGGGACCGGGGCGTCACTTGTAGCGGTAGGTGATACGGCCTCGCGTGAGGTCGTACGGGGTGAGTTCGACCTGGACCCGGTCCCCGGGGAGGATGCGGATGTAGTTCATGCGCATCTTCCCGGAAATGTGGGCGAGCACCTCGTGACCGTTCTCGAATTCCACCCGGAACATGGCGTTCGGCAGCGATTCGACGACGGTTCCTTCGAGGAGGATCGCGTTCTCTTTGGGCTTGGGCAGCGGAAAACTCCAGCACTCGGTCGGACTCACCGGCCCGCTCGTCGAAGACGACGTGTGCGGAGACACACGACGGGCCGATCAAGCACGCTAGCGCGCCGTGCGGCCCGATCCAATTCGAAACGGTGGCATCCGCGCCCCGGTTCCGGGTCGTGGACGCCTGGAAGATACGCAGGGGCCCCGGGCCGAACGGCCAGCGGGCCTGTTCAACAGGCTAGTCCACCGGTCAAGCCACCGAGGGGGATACCCGCCTTCCTCGAAATTCGTACGCTTTTTCCGCCGGAGGCGGCTGTGGCGTACGAATTTCGGAGAATGCCCGGGCCGACTCGGCTCGTCGAACGGAGGTCCGGGCCGTCGGGACGTGCTCCACGTCGAGGGGGCCGCGGCGACCGACCGTCACGGATCGAAGTTCGTGGCCTCCTGTAGTGCCAGGTTGTGCGCGAAGTCGTCCGGGTCGAACGCTTCCGGATCGAAGGGACGTCCCAGCCATTCACGCATTTCGCGATGTTCGCGGTGCGCCGGGTCCGCCAGGACCGCGAGGAGACGTTCGTAGCCCCACGGTCCACCGCAGTCCTCGGGCGGACATGCGCGACGACCACCGATACACGCGGGCACGGACCGTTCCGGATCGGGCTCCTCGACGGCCTCGATCACGACCCGGTGTTCCCAGCCGTCACCGAAGTCGTAGAGGTAGTCGATCCGGGTCCCGACTCCGGCGACCGAATCGAGTCGCACGGTGGACTCGTCGATGAGCGGCGGCCCGAAGATGTCGTCGTCGGGGTCGGGCACGCCGTAGTGCACATCGTCGATCTCGAACTCGTGCAGGTGGGTGTTCCACCAGCCGAACGCCGCCTGGATCACCTCGTGGAGGTGGTCCAGTGTCTGCGACCCGTCTACGAGGATCCGACGCCACACCGGCGGTTTGACATCGCGAAGTGTGACCTTGCAGCGATACACCGGCGCGACCGAACGGCTGCTTTCCGGCTCCGGGCGAGAGTCCGGCGCGGTTGCTGTGGACGTGGGCCGGGGACGAAGCGGTAGCACCTCGGCGAGATGTCCGGCCGGGGCCGCCGGGCCGGCGGCGTGGTCGGCGAGCACCGCGGCCAGTTCCCGGTCGGCGGAAATCGTCGATTTGAACAGCGGGCCGAGCGGGACCCCGGCCAACCGTCCCGTCAGCACGTCGATGTCGTCGGTGCCGTCGTCCCGCGAGGCGTTCGCCAGAAAGACGAATTCGTTCATCACGCCGAGCACGCGGCGATCGTTGGTGGGCGCGATGCGGACCTCGGCCATCTCGGCGACCTCGCGTTCGACGAACTCGGCCGGGGCGCCGTTGCGGGCAAGCACGCGGCCGATCTCGATGGGGATCCGGTCGGCCAACGTGCCCGAGGGCGCGTAGGGAACGAGAACCGGCAGATACGTACGCGCGTCGACGAGCAAGACCACGTGGGGTCGCCAGAACAGCACCGTGGCGAACCAGTCGCCCAGCACGGTGGTCGACGTGTCGGATTCGGCGGCCGGCGTCGCCTGCTTCCACCGATCCCGAAGCTTCTTGGTGCCACGCACGATGAGCATCGGTGACAGTCTTGCAGTTACCCGACGACGATGTGCCGGCCCGATGCCTCGGGTCGTCGGCGCGCCGAACCTCCCGACTAGCTCGTTCTCACCGACACGCCCGACAGCGTCATACCAGGTTATACTCCATGGAATGAAGACGGCCATCTCGCTACCGGATTCGACCTTCGAGCGGGTGACCCGCCGTGCCACCGAACTCGGGATGAGCAGGTCGGAGCTGTTCACGCGGGCGGCCGAACATTTCCTGGACGACCTCGACACACGAAGTCTCACGCGACGGATCGATGAAGTGTTGGACGCCATCGGGGACGGGGCCGAAGACGCATCCGCCGACGCCGTGGCAGTGGGCCGACACACGCTTGCAGGCGCCGACGGCGACTGGTGATCGAGCGAGGACAAATCCGGTGGGCCGATCTCGGCCCGGCCGTGGGCAGCCGACCGGCGAAACGACGCTCGGTCGTGGTCGTCCAGGCGGACAGTTACAACGCGAGTGCCCTGCACACCGTGCTGGTTGCGGTGGTGATCTCGAACACCGCGCTCGCGCCCATGCCCGGCAACGTGTTCGTGCCGGCGGCGGTGTCCGGGCTGCCGCGTGATTCGGTCGTCGACGTGACCGCGCTCGCGACGCTCGACAGGAACGACCTGGCGGAATCGACCGGTGCGCTCACTGAGAACCTCATGGACGAGATCGACCGCGGTCTGCGTCAGGTCCTCGCCCTCTGAGCCTGGATCCACCGACCTGCGGCCTTTGTCGCCGGTCGGCACCGCGGGATCCGGCGCTGTAGCTGGTTCGACCGGTTCGACAGCCGGGTGAGGCGGCGAAAGACATGGTAGTTTTCATGCCATGTCGACAACCATTGACGGTGCGGGACGGTTGGTGATCCCCAAGAACATCCGTCGTCGGGTCGGTTTGGCCGACGGCGGAGCGGTCGACGTCGTCGAACGCGACGGGGTCATCGAAATCACCCCGTCGCCGGTCGAAACCGAACTCGTCGACACCGGCCACGGCGCAGCCCTGCGCCGGACGGGCGACGGCGAAAGCCTGACCAGCGAAGACGTTCGCTCCGTGATGGAGTCGCAGCGTCGGTGAACGCGATCGACACGAGCGTCGCGGTCGCGGCGCTCCTCGAGTGGCACGAATTCCACACGTCATGCGCGCGGGCGGCCCGTGACGCGTTGATTCCGGCCCACGCACTCGTCGAAACGTATTCGGTGCTGACCCGCCTACCGCCCGCCCATCGACCCGACCGCTCCCGGGTGGCCGCGCTGTTGGCCGGACGATTTCCCACCGAACGGGTGCTCGTGCCGTCCGCGACCTTGCAGACCGGCATCGTCCGCCGGTTGCATGAGGCCGGGATCGAAGGCGGGGCATGTTACGACGCGCTGGTGGCCCTGACCGCTTCGGATCACGGGATTCGGCTCGCCTCGTGCGATGTGCGGGCAGTCCGCACCTACGACGCGCTCGGCATCGACCACGTCTTCGTCGGGCCGGACAGGTAGGAACGGACGGCCCCACCCGGGCACCGTCGACCCCGGGGCGGGGTCCTGCCCCCCGCTGGGAACCCGATGTCACAGGTCTCGGGTAGGTTGCCCTGCGGAGAGCTCGACCACGCTGGAGGGAATCGGTGGCGGACAGCCCCCTGAACAACCCGATCTTGCATTCGCCGTTCGATGCCCCCGATCGGCATTTCGTGCTGGGCCCCGACGGGCCCACCGGCGAGATCGCCACCGGTCGTCGGCCGAGCACGTCGTGGGTGCCGGTCCCACCACAACGCAAAGGCAAGGCCGCTGCCGAGGCGGTGCAGGGGGCGTTGGTGGAACAGACGTCGCTCGAGTTGGCGGGCACCAACGAGCGGGTCGAGACGAACACGCTCATCAACGACATCCGGCAACGCCTCGAGCTGTGGCGGGTGAACAACTATTCGGGCGCCACGCCGACGTCCCGCAAGTTGTTGGAGCATTGGGCGGCGGACGTGCCGGTGCGTGAAAACCCCGTGTGGTGGTGCCAACGCGAGGCCGCGGAGACCGCGATCTACCTGGCCGAATTGGCGGGCCGCAAGGGTGAGCCGGATTTCCGTCGCCGCATCGAGGCCCACAACACCGCGCACAACGACGGTCTGCCCCGGGTGGCGCTCAAGATGGCCACGGGTACGGGCAAGACGGTGGTCATGGCGATGCTGATCGCGTGGCAGACGCTCAACAAGGCAGCGAGTCCGAAGGACGGTCGGTTCACGAACCGGTTCCTCGTGATCACCCCGGGGATCACGATCCGCGACCGGCTTCGCGTGCTGCAGCCAAGCGACACGGAGAACTACTACGACTTGCGCGATCTGGTCCCGCCCGATCTACGGCCCCGGCTCGGCGAGGCCCGGGTGCACATCGTGAACTACCACACGTTCCTGCCGCGCACGGCCAAGGAACTGGCCGGCGTGTCGGCGACAACCCGGAAGATCCTCACCGGTGGCGCGGACCCCAAATCCGACCAGTTCGTCGAGACCGAAGCCGAGATCGTCGCCCGGGTAACCGCCCCATTGACCGGGCGCGGTGGGAGCGCCCGCGGGCGCGCCGGAGAAATCATGGTGTTCTCCGACGAGGCGCACCACTGCTACCAGGACAAGCTGGTCACCGGCGACAACACGCTCGCCCAACCCGACCGTGACGACAAACGGCGCAACGAGGACGCCCGGGTCTGGTTCCGGGGGATCGCGGCGATCCACCGTCACCTGGGGGTGAAGACCGCCTACGACTTGTCGGCGACGCCGTTCTATCTGAAGGGTTCCGGCTACAACGAGGGGTTCATCTTCCCGTGGACGGTGAGCGATTTCGGCCTCATGGAGGCGATCGAGTCGGGAATCGTGAAGATCCCCCGCATCCCGGTCGACGACGACGCCGCGGGCGACCAGGTCACCTACCTGCACCTGTGGGACCACGTCGGCAAGGCGTTGCCCAAACGTCTGCCCAAGGACGCGGACACTTCTGCCTGGAAGATCCCGGTGGAACTCGAAGGGGCCCTACGTAGCCTGCACCGCAGCTACGCCGGAAGCCTCGATCATTGGGAACGCGAGCTCGCATCACTCGGTGAGCCGCCGCCGGTGATGATCGTGGTGTGTCCGAATACGACCGTGTCGCGTCTGGTGCACGACTGGATCGCCGGCCACGACGACAGGCCGGGCCACCTGGAGCTGCTGTCGACCGTCGCGGACGGGGTGACCCTCGCCCGTCCGCGCACGGTGCTGATCGACTCGGCGGCGCTCGATTCGGGTGACACGTTGGGCAAGGACTTCA
>CAZVFF010000191.1:0-5201 GCA_964626395.1 uncultured Iamiaceae bacterium
GCTCGCCGAAGGTGATGAAGATCTTGGTGCCGGTGATGCGGTAGGTGCCGTCGTCGGCGCGTTCGGCCCGGGTACGCACCGCGCCCACGTCCGAACCGGCGTCGGGTTCGGTCAGGTTCATCGAACCGGTCCACTCCCCCGAGACCATCCGTTGCAGGTAGGTCTCCCGCAGCGTCTCGTCGCCGTGCACCTTGATCGCCTCGATCGCACCCTGGGTGAGCAGCGGTGCCATCGCGAACGCCATGTTCGCCGTGTTGAGCATCTCCTGCATGGCGACACCGACCGTCCAGGGGAACCCGCCGCCGCCCATCGAGGTGTCGAACGCGACCGCTCCCCACCCGGCATCCACGTAACCGCGGTAGACGGTCTTGAACACCTCGGGGGTGGTGACCACCCCGTCGGCGAACGTGGATTCCTCGATGTCGCCGGTCCGGTTGGTCGGTGCGACCTCGGTCGCGACGAAACGCCCGTATTCGGCCAGGATGTCCCGGACGCTGTCGGCATCGGCCTGTTCGAATCCCTCGTAGGAGGCGAGCTCGTCCAGGTCCGCGACGTGGCGGAGGGCGAAGTCGATGTCGTCCAACGGCGGCGTGTAGTCGGTCATGGCGGCAATCGTATCCGGACCGGTCCGTGGCCCCGGGCGTCGGGAACGCCGCCGTCGGGGGCAGAATGGACCCGTGACCGACATCCGTCCCCAGGAGCACCACCATGACCGACACCCGTGACGATCTCGCCCGACGCCTCACCCCACTGCAGTACGAGGTGACCCAGAACAACGGAACCGAGCGTCCCTTCACCGGCATCTACTGGGACAACCACGACGACGGCGCCTACCACTGCGTCGTGTGTGAGACCCTGCTCTTCGACTCCGACACCAAGTTCGAATCCGGTTCGGGCTGGCCGAGCTTCTCCGACGTGGTCGCCTCCGACCGGGTGCGTCTGGTCACCGACACCGACCACGGCATGGTCCGGACCGAGGTGCGTTGCGCGAACTGCGACGCGCACCTGGGTCACCGCTTCGACGACGGCCCGGCACCGACCGGCCTGCGGTACTGCATGAACTCGGCGTCGCTGGACTTCCGTCCCGGCGCCTGAGGGCCCGACGACAAAACACTTTACGGGCGACCCGACGAGGCGTATGTTGCAATCGTGACCGACGCCACGATCGAGTCGGTCGACGTGCCGGGCGCGCCGATCACGAATGCGGCCGGCGGACGCGCGGTCGCCGACTTCGAGATCGTGCCGCGCAAGGGACTCATCGTCGTCGCGGTGGTGATGGTCGGGCTGATCGTGGCGATCGCGGCGAACCGCCGCTGGCCACTGGAACTCGCCCACGTCGGCGGCGGGGCCGCGTGGACGACGATCGACCTGTTCATGGGGTTCATCATCGGTCCGATCCTCGGGTCGATGACGATCGCGTCACGTATCGAGCTGACCAGACGACTCATGCCCAAGATGGTGCTGATCATGCCCACGGTGGTCACCCTGACCCTCGCCGGTGGCTGGCAGCTCGGTTCCTACCTGGGTGCGGTCGATTCGCACTTCCCGGCACACGGCTGGGTCGTGGCCAGCTACATCGTGGTGGGGGTGATGGCGGTGATCGCCCTGGGACTGCTGGAGCCGGCCAACATCGCGGTGCTCTTCGAACTGCGCAAACCCGAACCGAACCCGACGGTCATCGACCACCTCATGAAACGGTTCATCTACACCTCGGCGATCACCGGCGCGTTGCAGATCGCGACGATCGTCATCATGACCTACATCGCGGGCTACCTGTGAGCACCGCCCCGGTCGGGTCGAACGGCTCCGCGGCCCCGCCGATGCCACCGCTGACCCACGGCGCCGCCCCCGGTGCGAAGATCCCCCCGATCACCGAGATGGGCATGGTCTCGTTGGCGTTGATCATCATCGGCGGCATCTACCTGGCTGCCCACCTGCCCCGTGCGGTGCCCCTGGGCCCGGCGGTGGGGCTCCTGACGGCGTCCGCGGCGATGCTCGCCGTCGAGGTCGTGTTGTTGATCCGAGTCCCCGGGTTCAACTGGACCCGGTTCTCCGGCGTGTTCGGTTGGGCACTGCTCGCCTACATGATCACCGCGGGGATGATCGAGTTCGCGTTCCTGCGCGACGGGCTCAGGGGCGGGCCCCTCGTCGTATTGACCCTGTCGATCGTCGTGTACGCCGTGCACGTCCCGTTGCTGATCGCGTTCACCGTCGCCCGGTTCGATCGCCGGGCCGACCTGCCGGCGGAACCCGCCCCGCCGGCGACCTGATTCAGTCGGTCACGAACCGCGGGGCGCGCTTCTCGCGGTGCGCGGCGATGCCCTCGTGCACGTCCGGTCCCGCGAAACCGGCGGCCTCGAACGCCCAGGAAGCGTCGAAGATCGGCATCGCCTGACGCAGCCAGCCGTTCAGGGCCGTCTTGGTCGCCCTGATCGCGTCCTGCGCGCCGGTGGCGAGTCGTTCGGCGATGTCGAAGGCTTCGGCGTGGACGCGGTCGGAGGGAACATCGAGCGATACCATGCCCATCGCCGCTGCTTCGGCACCGGTCATCGTCTCGCAGAGCAGCAGGTGGTACTTGGCTCGGGCCATCCCGCACAGCAGCGGCCAGATCAGTGCGGCGTGGTCGCCTGCGGCGACCCCCAGCCGGGTGTGCCCGTCGATGAGTTTCGCGTCCTCGGCGACGACGGAGATGTCGGCCAACAGGGCGACGGCGAGGCCGGCCCCGACGGCCGGACCGTGGACCGCCGACACGATCGGCTTGGAGCACTCGACCATGTTGACCACCAGCGCACGGGCTTCGGCCATGACGCGTCGGCGGACGTCGGGATCGTCGGCCATCCGGGCCGTCATCTCCAGATCGCCCCCGGCGGAGAACCCGCGTCCGGCACCGTCGACGACGACCACCCGCACAGCGGGGTCCGCGTCGACGTCGATCCAGATGTCCGACAACGACCGGTGCAGTGCATCGTTGGCGGCGTTGAGCACCTCGGGCCGGTTGAGTCTGACGTGCAACACGCCGTGGCCCCGGTCCTCGAAGGCCAGATGGTCCCTTCTGCGGTAGCGGTCGAGGTCGATGGCCATGGTGTCGCTCCGATCCGGGGGTTGCCTGGCCGGCGAATCTACCCGCGACCGCCCGTGGAGCCCCGCGACTCCGACGGTGCCGCCGCGTCGAGGTGGCCACGTGCGGTGTCGAGCCGCCGTTGACGCCGCACGATCCCCTCGGACTCGAGCGCGTCGACACCGACCTCGACCAGGTCGACACCCGGATGACCGACCCGGACACGGCCGATCTGGCCCGCCACGAGACGCACGGCGTTCCCACCGGCCCGGGACCGCACCGACGCGGTGCCCCCGATGCACATCGCGTACGACCAGCCCTGCTCGTCGGCCAGTACGGCGAGCACGCCGTCGGCGGTCACCCAGCCCGCCGGGATCCGGACCGAACAACCGCTCGCTGGTCCCTTCGACGCGGTGTGGAACCAGAGGATCCCCTGTGGCAGATCGACGGCGAAGGAATCGTCGTCCGATCCGGTGGTGGCCACGACCCGCAGGCCCGTCGCCCCGGTCAGCTCCACACGGAGACGCGATGCGTCGGGCCCGCCGTACTCGTTGAACCGCGTGCCGGCGTCGTCGATCGTACGCACCGGCTGATCGGTGACGGGCCGCGCAGCGACCGTGTCATCGGGATCCGGCGCCGGAGTGGCGCTGTCCGCCCCGTCCCCGGTGGTCCCGGCATCGGGTTCCGTCGGGGGATCATCGACGATCGTGACGGCCTCCATCGCACCGGTGACCTCCTCGTCGTCGCCGAGCGAGGAGCGTCGGATCTCGCTCAGTTCGCCGATCCAGTCCGACCTGGCCGACCGTGTGCGGGCGCCCCGGACGACGAGCACCACGGCCAGCGCGATCACGATGACGGCGACGGCGATCACGATGGCGAGTTGCACGAACCCTCCGAATCCACATCCCCCGACCACCGATGGTCGGGGAATCGCATGGCGATGGGACAATCGTACGTCAGACCGACCCCGTGACCGGGGATCGCCCCCGGGAGGGTTCCCGTGCCAGAACTGCCCGAAGTCGAGAACATCCGACGTCAGCTGGATCGTGCCGTCCCCGGCACGAGGGTCGTGGCGGCCATGGGGCACCCGTCGGTGAAGTTCGGGGACGCCGCGGCCGTGGTGGGTGCACGCCTGGAGGCGGTCCACAGGCGCGGCAAGTACCTGATCCTGCCCACCGACGACGACCGGGAGTTGATCATCCACCTGGGTATGACCGGCGTGCTCGAACTCACCGACGACGCCCCGAACACCCTCGACGGCCCGACGGCACCGTGGCGTCGTGCGTGGTGGCACCTCGACGACGGTGGCACCCTGGAGTTCCACGACCAGCGTCGCTTCGGACGGGTCGCGGTGGTGGCACGAGGCGACCATGCCGGGCTCCCCACGCTCGCCACCCTCGGACCGGAACCCCTCGGACCGGACTTCGACGTGCAACGTTTCCACGCCGACCTGGCCCGGCGACGTTCGACCGTGAAGACCAGCCTGCTGGGCCAACGCGTGGTCGCCGGGGTCGGCAACATCTACGCGGACGAGGCGCTGTGGCGGGCGCGGATCAACCCGGTCGCCCGTCGGGTCGGCATGGAACGAGCCGCACGACTGCACGACGCGATCGTGGCGGTGCTCGACGAGGCGATCACCCACGGCGGTACCCGCCTGCGCGACTACCGGACCCCCGCGGGCGACACCGGGGCCCACCAGTGGCACCTGGACTGTTACGGCCGGGCGGGCCGGGCCTGCAATCGCTGCGGGACGACCCTGCGGGCCCGACGCATCGACGGTCGGGGAACGACGTGGTGCCCCCGGTGCCAGGCGCGCTGACCGGGGCAGCGTCGGGCCGGTAGTGTCGGCCCGATGACCGACCTGTTCTCCCTCGAAGGCAAACACGCGCTCGTCACCGGCGGATCCCGCGGGATCGGCCGGATGATCGCCGAAGGTTACGTACGCGCCGGTGTCGACGTGACGATCGCCTCCCGCAAAGCCGAGGCCTGCGAGGCCGTCGCCGCGGAACTCTCCGAATTCGGTTCGTGTCGTCCCCTCGCCGCCGACCTGTCGACCGAGGACGGTTGTCGCACGTTGGCCGGGGAGTACCTCGCGGACGGGCGTCCGATCGACATCCTCGTCAACAACGCCGGCGCCACCTGG
>CAZVFF010000192.1:0-3353 GCA_964626395.1 uncultured Iamiaceae bacterium
CGCGTTGCGCGACCACACCGGCGCGTTCCTGATCGGCGGGGTCATGGAACACGTCGAGGAGGCAGGCGTGCACTCCGGTGACTCCGCCTGTGCGATCCCGCCGTACTCGCTGTCCGACGAGACGATCGCCGTCATCGAGGCGCACACCGCCAGGATCGCCGACGCACTCGGGGTGGTCGGTCTGCTCAACGTGCAGTACGCCGTCCAGCACCACGCCGACGGAGACGAGGTGTACGTGATCGAAGCGAACCCACGGGCCTCGCGTACCGTGCCGTTCATCGCCAAGGCCACCGGGGTGTCGCTCGCCAAGGTCGCCACCCGGGTGATGGCCGGCGCGACCCTGGACGAACTGCGCACCGAGGGCGTGTTGACCGACCCGGTCCGTGGCCACGTCGCCGTCAAGGAGGCGGTCCTGCCCTTCAACCGGTTCCCCGGTGCGGACCGGGTGCTCGGTCCCGAGATGCACTCCACCGGCGAGGTCATGGGCGTGGACACCTCCTTCGGACTGGCTTTCGCCAAGAGTCAGATCGCCGCCGGGGATCCGCTCCCCGCGTCCGGCCGTGTGTTCATCTCGCTCGCCGACCGTGACAAGGACGTCGGCACCGACGCCGCCCGTCGCTTCGCGGCGCTCGGGTTCGAGATCGCCGCGACCGCCGGGACCGCCTCCGCACTGCGCGCCGCGGGGGTGGAGGTCGCCATCGACGTCGCGAAACTCGGTGAGGACTCCGGGCCCCACGCGGTCGAGTTGATCGAGAACGGTGACATCCAACTGGTGGTCAACTCGCCGCGGGGACGTGGACCACGCGCCGACGGCGACTACATCCGGTCCGCCGCGGGGGTCGCACACGTGCCGTTGCTCACGACCGGGGCGGCGGCACTCGCCGCGGCCGAGGGGATGGAGGACTGGTCCCGGACCGAACTGGTGGTCCGCAACCTGCAGGACATCCATGCCGCGCCGACGGGCTGAACACCGCCCGGTGGACCTGACCACCCGGGTCGGTTCGATCACCCTGCCCTCACCGGTGATGAACGCATCGGGTACCGGTGGCCACGCGACCGAACTGGCCGGCTACGTCGACCTCACCTCGCTCGGCGCGTTCGTCGCGAAGTCGTTGTGTGTGGGACCGTGGGCGGGCAACCCGGCGCCACGGGTGCACAACACCCCGGCGGGGATGATCAACAGCGTCGGCCTGCAGGGTCCCGGGATCGCCGCCTGGCTCGACACCGACCTGCCCGCCCTGCAGGCCGCCGGTGTGCGCCGGGTCGTGGTCAGCATCTGGGGTCGCAGCGTCGACGACTACCGACGCGCCGCGGGAATGCTCGCCGGGGCCCCGCCGGGGATCATCGCCGTCGAGGTGAACCTGTCGTGTCCGAACACCGCAGCCGGGCGGCAACTGTTCGCGCACGACCCGCACCTCGCGGCCGACGTCGTCCGCGCCTGCACCGCGGAACTCGATCGACCGGTGTGGGCCAAGCTCAGCCCGAACACCGACCGACTCGTGGACGTCGCCGGCTCGGTCGCCGACGCCGGTGCCGAAGCCGTCACGTTGGTGAACACCCTGTTCGGCATGGTGATCGACCCCGAATCCCGACGGCCGATCCTGTCCGGTGTCGGCGGCGGCGTGTCGGGTCCGGCGATCGCGCCGATGGCGTTGCGGGCCGTGCACGACGTGTACGCCGCGTACCCCGACCTGCCGATCGTGGGGGTCGGCGGGGTGTCCGACGGTGTCGGCGCCGTCGCGATGATGCTCGCAGGCGCGAGGGCGGTGCAGATCGGCACCGCGATCTTCGACGACCCGCGGGTGCTCGGCCGCGTCGGCACGGAAGTGGAACAATGGTGCGCGGCACACGGGGTCACCCGTCCGGCGGATCTCGTCGGCGGTGCCCACGAGACGAGGAACCGATGACCGAACCCCAGTCGAACGTCGAGATCACCGCCGACATCCGGCGACGCCTGGTCCTGCCGCTGGACGTCGACGACCTGGTGACCGCCGAACGTCTCGTGCGGAGCATCGGCGACACCTTCGGGGTGGTCAAGGTCGGGCTCGAGCTGTACAGCGCAGCGGGACCGGATGCGATCACCACGTTCGTCGACCGGGGCTTCACGGTGTTCGCCGACCTGAAACTGTGCGACATCCCCACCACCGTGAACCACGCCGCACGTGTCATGGGATCGCTGGGAGCGCACTACCTGACCGTCCACGCGTTCGGCGGGATCGACATGGTCCGCGCGGGGGTGGAGGGTTTCGCCGAAGGTGCCGAAGCAGTCGGGTCGACCGACCCCGAGGTGCTCGCGGTGACGGTGCTCACCAGCGACGGTGACGCCCCCGAACACATCCTGTCCAAACGCGTGAAGGTCGCGATCGCCGCCGGTGCGGCCGGGATCGTGTGTGCGGGGACCGACGCCGCCGAAGCCCGCCGCTACGGTCCCCGGCTGACGATCGCCGTGCCCGGGATCCGACCCGAAGGCGCCTCCGTCGACGATCAGGCCCGCCGGGTCACACCGACCCGGGCAGTTCGTGAAGGTGCGGATCTGCTCGTGATCGGACGGCCGGTGACCAGGGCGGCCGACCCCGCTGCGGCGGCGCGTCGGATCGCGGCCGAAGTCGCCGCCGCGGTCTGAGTGGTCGTGGTCGACACGTCCGGTCCCGCGCCCACCGGGTTCATGAACCGTTTGCGTCGGTTCGCGTCGGCGTCGCCGCTGCGTGGGGTGCTCCTGCACCGGCGGGTCCGCCCGATCCTGGCCGGTGCGGCGGCGGTCCGGTTCCTGCCGGCGATCCTCGAGGTCGATCGGCCGTTCGGCTTCCTCGTCGCTGCACTGACCACCGAAGGGGAACGCAGTTACCGACTGCGTGACTCGCACGCGCCGCTGGTCGTGCGTCACGGTCGTGGTTCGCTGGAGGTGGTGTGGGAGATCTTCACCGACCGGTGCTACGAACCCCCACCGGCACTCGCCGAGCGGCTTCCGCACGCCCCCCGCATCCTCGATGTCGGCGCCAACGTCGGCGTCTACAGTGCGTTCGCCCGACAGCGCTGGCCCGACGCCACGATCGTGGCGATCGAGGCCGACCCGGAGAACGTGTCGGCACTCGAACGGTTCGCGGCGCTGGACGGGAGCGACCGGGTCCGGGTGGTCGGTGCGGCAGCGACCACCACCGACGGCCCGGTGCGGTTCCGCAGCGGGCTCGGTTCCGGGTCGATGCTCGCCGACGACGGTGACACGATTCCCGGCATCGACCTGTTGGCGATGCTCGACGACGCGGACCTGGTCAAGCTGGACATCGAACGTGGCGAATGGCCGATCCTGGCCGACGAACGCCGCCTCAAGCAAATGCTGGTCAACTTGCTCAGCA
>CAZVFF010000192.1:3363-5143 GCA_964626395.1 uncultured Iamiaceae bacterium
TCATGGAATACCACCGGCGGTTCGCCGGAGACCGCGACGCCGGGGACGACGCGCGTCGACTGTTGTCCGACGCCGGTTTCACGGTGGGCCACGTCCGACCGAACCACTGGGGACACGGCACCCTGTGGGCCTGGCGGGACTGAATCACGCCCGACCCGTCCGGCCGTGTTCGGGTAGGGTCGTTGCCATGGCCCAGCCTCCCCGACTCACTCCCGAACAGCGCGCCGAGAACCTCGCGAAGGCGGCGAAGGTCCGTCGGGAACGAGCCGAGCTGAAGGACAAACTCAAGATGGGCCTGGTCACCCTGCCCGAACTGCTCGATCGCGCCGGTGCCGATGACGTGATCGGCAAGATGAAGTTGGTCGCCGTCCTCGAATCGCTTCCACGGGTCGGCAAGGTCGGTGCCCGGCGCGCCATGGAGGACATCGGGATCGCACCCAACCGGCGGGTCCGGGGTGTCGGCGAGCAGCAACGCGTCAAACTGCTCGGGTATTTCAACGACAAGAGCTGAGAGGTCGCGCTGAACATCGTCATCTCCGGTCCGGGTGGGGTCGGCAAGGGGACGGTCGCCCGGACCCTAGTGGCCGCCGACCCGAACCTGTGGCTGTCCCGTTCCTGGACGACCCGTGCGCGTCGGGACGGCGAAGATGCGCACGCCTACCGTTTCGTGACCGACACCGAGTTCGCCGCCGAGGTCGAACGCGGCGGCTTCCTCGAGTGGGCCGAATTCCAGGGGAACCGCTACGGCACGCCGTGGCCCGAGGCGCCCGAGGGCCGTGACGTCGTGCTCGAGATCGACACCCAGGGTGCCGCCCAGGTGGCGGGACGGGATCCCCGGGCGTTGCTGTTGTTCCTCGTGCCACCGTCGGTCGACGAACTCCGACGACGGCTCGTGGGTCGGGGCGACCGCGCCGACCGTGTGGAGGCCCGGTTGGCGATCGCCGAGAAGGAACGCGCCCGGGCGGCCGAACTCGGCGCGATCGAAATCGTCAACGACGACCTCGAGACCTGTGTCGCACGGGTCCGGGCTCTCATCGAAACGACCCGCGACCGGTGACCGGGAGCCATCGGGAACCGGACACGTTCTGGTAGAGTGGGTCGCCGCGCCCGATGTGGCGCGCTCGAATTTCCCTTCCCCCCGAGAGCAGAGATCCGATGGCCTGGCAGCACGACACGATGATGAATCCACCGATCGAGGACCTCCTGGAACGTGCGGATTCCAAGTTCCGGTTGGTGACCTTCGGTGCGATGCGAGCCCGGCAGATCAACAGCTATTTCGGGGAGCTCGGCACCGCCGAGGTCGGTCTCGTGCCGCCGCAGGTGACCACCCAGGCGCGCAAGCCGTTGTCGGTCGCGTTCGAGGAGATCGCACTCGACAAGATCGAGTGGGTGTCCGCCGAGGAACTCGCCGCCGAAGCACAGGCCGAGGCCGACGCCGCGGCCGAGATCGCTGCGGAAACCGACGAGTCCGACTCCGAGTAACCCGACCTTCGATTCGCGGAATCCGGTGAATCCACGTGGGCGCCATGTCGTGCTCGGAGTGTCCGGCGGCATCGCCGCCTACAAGGCCGTCGAGGTGTGTCGGCGGCTCATGGACGCCGGCGCGTTCGTCTCACCGATCCTGACCCGCGCCGCGACGGAATTCGTGGGTGCCGCCACGTTCTCCGCGTTGGCGTCCGAACCGGCCCGGGTCGATCTGTTCGGTGGGCCCGAGGTCAGCCCGCACACCGATCTGGCCAGGAACACCGATCTGATCCTGGTCGTGCCCGCGACCGCGCAT
>CAZVFF010000193.1:0-5133 GCA_964626395.1 uncultured Iamiaceae bacterium
ATACCATGGCCAAGAAGACGGTCGCCGCGGTCGTCAAGATCCAGATCCCCGCGGGTGGGGCCACGCCCGCACCCCCGGTGGGTACCGCACTCGGCCCGCACGGGATCGCGATCATGGACTTCTGCAAGGAGTACAACGCCGCGACCGAATCCCAGCGGGGCACGGTCGTACCGGTGGAGATCACGATCTTCGAGGACCGTTCGTTCTCGTTCATCCTCAAGACCCCACCGACCGCGGTCCTGTTGCGATCCGCCGCCGGGCTCGAGAAGGCCGCGCACGCCCCCGGGCGTGAAGAGGCCGGAACCGTCACCGAAGCCCAGGTGACCGAGATCGCGACCACGAAACTGCCGGACCTGAACACCGTCGATCTGGAATCGGCCAAACAGCAGGTCCGTGGTACCGCCCGTTCCATGGGCATCAAGGTCGTCTGACAAACCCTCCGACACGCACCGGGACGACCTCGCCCGGCCAGCCGGAGTCGAAACAACCCACCGGCGTTCCAACCGAACGCACCGAGAAAACAGTGAGGAAGCCCCCGATGGCGCAAGGTAAGCACTACTCCAACGCGATCAAGCGATACGACCGTGAACGGTTGCATCCCGGCAACGAGGCGCTCGCCCTCGTCAAGTCGTTGTCCACCGCGAAGTTCGACGAGACCGTCGACCTGTCGGTCCGACTCGGCGTGGACCCCCGCAAGGCCGATCAGATGGTGCGCGGCACGGTCGCGCTGCCGTCGGGTACGGGCAAGGACGTCCGCATCGCGGTGTTCGCCGACGGCCCCGCCGCCGATGCCGCCCGTGAAGCCGGTGCGGACGTCGTCGGTTCCGACGACCTGCTGGCCGAGGTCGAGGGCGGACGCATGGACTTCGACCTGGTGATCGCCACGCCGGACCTGATGGGCAAGGTCGGTCGTCTCGGCCGCGTGCTCGGGCCCCGTGGTCTGATGCCGAACCCCAAGTCCGGGACCGTCACCCCCGATGCGGGCGCGGCCGTCGCCGAGTTCAAGGGCGGTCGGGTCGAGTACCGCACCGACCGTCACGGGAACGTGCACGTGCCGATCGGCAAGGTCTCCTTCGCCGAGGACGCACTCGTCGCCAACCTGGTGGCCGTCATGGACGAGCTGAACCGGGTGCGTCCCGCGTCGGCCAAGGGCCGTTACGTGCGCCGCATGGTCGTGTCCTCCACGATGGGACCGGGCATCAAGGTCGACCCGCACCACCTGCAGCCGGCCGACGAGACCGACTGACGCCACCGGCCGGGTCGGTTCCCGGCGGATTGTCGCCGGGAACGTCGCGTGTGGGACAATCGCCTCCGCTTCAAATCCCCACAATTCGACTCGCCAGAGACATCCGGTGCCGGAACCCCGGCTGAAACGACCACCCCCGAGGTGGTCGGCCCGACGAGGCGGACACTGCCACCACGGAGTGCTCGCGTCCCGGATGTCCCGCCCTGCGAGCCCCGAACCGTGGGGGTGTCCGTATCCTCTCCGACCGTCGAAGGTGTGTGATGGAAAACCCCAGACCGGAAAAGGTCGCCCGGGTCGCCGAACTCGAGAAGTACTTCTCGGATGCCGATTCGGTCATGCTGACCGAATACCGCGGCCTCGACGTCCCGGCCCTGGCCGAACTGCGCACCCAGCTGCACGCAGCCGGTGCCGACTACAAGATCTACAAGAACACCCTGGTGCGCATCGCCGCCCGCAACGCCGGGCTCGACCTCGACGAGCTGCTGACCGGGCCGACCGCGATCGCGTTCGTGACCGGCTCGGCCGACAACGCCGCCGACCCGGCCGCCGCGGCGAAGGCCCTCCGGGACTTCGCGAAGACCCACGACGCCCTGGTCCTCAAGGGCGGGCTCATGGACGGCGCGACGATGAGCGTCGACCAGCTCAAGGCGCTGGCCGACCTGCCGTCCCGCGATGTGCTGCTCGCCCAGTTCGCCGGTGCGTTGCAGGCACCGCTCGCGAAGTTCGCGGCGCTGCTGGCAGCGATGCCCACCAACCTCGCCTACGGCTTGAAGGCGCTCATCGACTCCAAGCCGGCCGACGCCGCCGCGGAAACGCCGGCCGAGGCCGAGGCCCCCGAGGCCGACGCGGCCCCCGAAACCGCCACCGATGCCGCCGCCGACGAGGCGCCGGAACCGGCAGCGGTGGACCCCACCGATGAGACCCCGGCCGCCGAGGCCACCACCGATGAAACCCCGGCGGATGCCGGATCCGAACAGGAGAGTTGAACAATGGCAACCACCGAACAGATTCTCGATGACATCGCGAGCTTGACCGTGCTGGAGCTCTCCGAGCTCCTCAAGGCGTTCGAGGAGCGCTTCGACGTGACCGCCGCGGCTCCCGCCGCCGTGGTCGCAGCCGCTCCCGCCGCCGGTGGTGGCGACGCTGCCGCCGAAGACGAGCAGGACGAGTTCGACGTCGTGTTGACCGCCGCCGGCGACAAGAAGATCGGTGTGATCAAGGCCGTTCGTGCCTTGACGTCGCTGGGTCTGAAGGACGCCAAGGACCTGGTCGACAACGCGCCGAAGCCGGTGCTGGAGAAGGCCTCCAAGGAGGACGCCGAAGCCGCCAAGGCCGCGATCGAAGAGGCCGGCGGTTCGGTCGAACTCAAGTAGTCCCACCCGCCCTTTCCCGAAATTCGGAGCGGAAACGTCTCCTGCGGGGCGTTCCGCTCCGAATTTCGTTTTTGCGCCTCCGACCGTCTCAGCCCACCGGTGAGGAACCGCCCGACGCGCGCTCGGCGGCGTGTCGCAACTCGTCGCGGAAGTCCGGGTGGGCGACCTCGGCCAGAGCGAGACCCCGCTGGTGCACGGTCCGCCCCTGGAGTTCCGCGATCCCGTGTTCGGTGACGACCACGTCGACCTGGTGACGCGGGGTGGTGATGAACGTACCCGCCGGGTGCCAGGGCACGATCCGTGATCGCACCTCGCCCCCGACGGTCACCGTCGAGGGCAGACAGATGATCGAACGGGCATCCAGCGACAACGCGCTGGCCGACACGAAATCCTCGTGGCCGCCGATCCCCGAATACTGCTCGCCGTCGATCGTGTCGGCGACGACCTGGCCGGAGATGTCGATCGACATCGCACCGTTGATCGTCACGGCGTGCCGGTTCCTCGACACCGCCTCGGGCGAGTTGACCAACTCCACGGGCAACAACGCCACCTCGCGGTTGCCGTCCAGCCAGTCGTACAGTTCGCGGCTGCCGAGCGCGAACGTCGCCACCGACACACCGTCGTAGGTGCCCTTGCGGTTGGTGACCTTGCCGGAACGGTGCAGACGCATCAACCCGTTGGTGAACATCTCACCGTGGATGCCGTAGTCGCCGCCGTCACCGTCGGCGAGCAGCGACGCCACCATCGAGGGCACGCCGCCGATGCCGGTCTGGATCGTGGCACCGTCGGGGATCAGCCCCTCGACGTGCGCGGCGATCGCCCGGTCGGTGTCGGTGGGAGGTGTCTCGTCCATCGCGAACGGTGCGGCGTCGGATTCGATCAGCACGTCGATGTCGTCCAGGTGGATCGCGTTGGGTCGATCGCCGTGGCCGAACGTGCGGGGGAACTGCGGACTCGTCTCCGCGATCAACACACGGTCCCGGTCGCGTCCGGCAGCGAGCAACTCGTCGACGCTCGCACCCGCGTGCAACGACAGGCTGCACCAGCCGTTCTCGTCGGGAGGTGCAGCGGCGGTCGCCATCACCCGCGGGGCGACCTCGGCGTACAGGCGGGTGTAGCGACGGAAGTCCGCCGGTACGAAACCCAGGTTCGCGCCCTGAGCGCGCAACATCCGTTCCACGGGTCCGAAGAACCCCGACAGGTAGTGCACACCCGGGTGGGTGAACAGGTCGCTGAGCACCGTCAACAATGCCGAATAGACCTTCAGTTCCCGCCAGTCGGTACGTCGCCCGAGGGCTTCGATGAACCGGACGGGCTGGCCCGGGCCCAGCGGGAGCCCGAGCAGGTCGGCGGATCGGACCAGTGCAGCGGCGTCGTCGGCATCGAGGATCCTCGGTGTTCCCATGGGCGATGATTCTGACAGAAAGAGTCCGATGTGCCGTCGTGGGCGGCCCGCCACGACGCATACCCTGGCAGGATGACGAAAACGACGGGTGGTGCCGAATCGGATCCGGCGGTGGCCCCGGCCCGGACCGTGGCCGAACTGGCCGACATCGAGGCGATCCGGACGCTCAAGTACCGCTACATGCGTGCGGTGGACCTGAAGGACTGGGACCTGCTCGAGGCCACGCTCACCCCGGACGTCGCGGCCAGCTACGGCGAACGGCTCACCTTCGACGATCGTGATACGTTGCTCGCCTGGTTCCGTGAACACCTGGACGGCGGGATCATCACCGTGCACCATCTGCACCAACCCGAGATCACGGTCGACGGCGACACCGCGACCGGAACGTGGGCGTTGCGGGACCAGGTGATCGTCCCCGAACACCGGGTCATGATCACCGGCGCGTGCTTCTACGACGACACCTACCGGCGGGACGCGGGCGGGCCGTGGCGGATCGCGGCGACCGGGTACCGGAGGATCTTCGAGGCGACCGAGACCCTCGACGTGCGTACCGACTTCCGTCTGACCGCGAACCGCTGGGCCACGACCGGGGCCTGAGGACCGCCCCGGGGTCGACGGGCGGTCCTTGACCCGTCCCGGCCCGCCGCGTAACGTGGGTCGGTAATCCAACGCGGAGTAGTGGTTGATCCCGCGTCCAGGGTTTCCCGGTGAACCGGGTTGCCCTTCCCCCCACGCGCGCCCTAGCATGGTTCGTTGCCGTGGTCGTGCCTCCCCTCCCGTCGTATCCCGACGTCTTCGGCGCGGCCCCACGGCCGGTCGTACCAGGTCGATCATGCAGGGTCAACGCGCGTGGCCACGCGCACAACCAGCAGCTGAGGAGCTCATCTTGACGTCTCGTCTGCCCATCCGGGACCGCTACTCCTTCGGGAACCTCGACGAGGTTCTCGACATTCCCGATCTCATCGCCATCCAGCGGGAATCGTTCGAATGGTTCCTGCACCAGGGACTGGCGAACACCTTCCACGACCTGTCGCCGATCCGCGACTACTCGGAGAAGCTCGAGCTGCACCTGTCCTTCGATCCCGACGACGAGGATCTGCGTCCGCCCC
>CAZVFF010000194.1:0-5126 GCA_964626395.1 uncultured Iamiaceae bacterium
GCTCCCCCGGGGGCGGCCTCGACCGGACCCGCCCCACCGAATCGGCGACGCACCGGCTCACCAGGGTATTGCGAGACCCGGGATCATCGGGAAGTGCTTCACGTTCAAGGTCACGAGGTCGTGGCCGTGTTCGAGCGCGGTCGCGCCGATCAGGTAGTCCGCGATGTCGATACCGGGATGGGAACGGCGAAATCGACGGAGTTCGGACCCGGCACGGTGGGCGACCGCATCGGTCACCGGCAACAGCTCGAGCGCTTCGAACAGTCGGGCGACCGCCGGCCGTTCCGCCGACCGCATGCCGCCGTGGATCTCGGTTCGCGACACGACGCTGGCGTACGGCCCGTCGTCCGCGGCGTCCAGGAGCAGGTCGGTCGCTCGCGCATCGCCGCGCAGGTGCGCGATCAGGATCGTCGAGTCGAACAACCTGCTCATGCCCCGATGTCGCCGAGGCGGGCGTCGGCCCCGGAGCCACGCACCCGAGCCAACCATTCCGGCCAATCGTCCTCGTCGACGGCGGCACCGGCGCTCGCACGGATCGCTTGGCGACGGTCGCTCACGCCGTCGTCGACTCCGAGTCCCCGGTCGAGGAGACGGCGGATGATCTCGGCCTTCGACACGTCGGCGTCACGGGCTTGCCTGGCGATGCGCCGCTCCTGCTCCTCGGTGATGTAGATCTGCGTCCGCAACATATGTGGCGCCAGCATACATCACTGTCGATGGCGGCACCCGGAAAACAGCGACGGTCTGCCACGCGAGCGTGCCGACCGAAGGACGCGACCGGGCCGCCGGTTCAGTTCTGCGGACTCGGCGGGGTGAAGGGGTGGCCGAGTGCCGCCGAGAGGGCCCGGAAGATCCGCGTCGCGGGCCCGGAACACTCCAGGTCGCCCGGGTCGTCTGCCAGCGTCGGGGACTCCGGACAGTCACCGGATGCGATGTCGCTGTTGACCTGGACGACCACCGAGGTGTCGTTGTCCGTGTCGTGGTAGACGCTGGTGTTGTAGCCGGGCAGTTCCCCGGTGTGGCCGACCCAGCCGTCCACGCACCCGACCGCGAACCCGTAACCCGCTTCGCCGGGGAAGGAGGTCAACCGTGCGATCTGGGTGTCGGCGTCGAGCATGCCCTGGCCGGTGGCCAACGCCCGGTCGTAGACCAACAGGTCGTCCATGGTCGAGATCAGTTCGCCTGCGGTCCATCCCCAGGCCGGGTTCCAGTGCGTCGCGTTCGACGGGTCGTCGGGGGTCGCGGTGTCGCCCTGCAGGGTGAAGCCCCGCGGGTACGGCTCGGGGATGTCCGACGACTCACCGGGCCAGACCGTGTCGTCGAGTCCGAGGGGTTCGAAGATCCCCTCGGCGTACACGTCGCCGATCGATTCGCCGGTGACCTTCTCGACGACCATGCCGAGCAGCACGGTGTTCGTGTTGGAGTAGTCGAACCGTTCGCCGGGTTCGAAGATCGGTGATTCGCCCAGGCCGACGGCGAGGATCTGGTCGGGGGTGAACACGGCGTCGGGGTCGGCGAAGTACACGTCGGTGAACTCCGGGCTCATCGTGTAGCTGGCGACACCGCTGGTCATGTTGCCGAGCATCTCGAGGTTGATCCGGTCGCCGTTGGGCACACCGTCGATGTACTGGTCGATGGTGTCCTCGAGCGACAACTCGCCCTGTTCGACGAGTTGCAGGACCAGCGTTCCGGTAAGGGTCTTGGTGACCGAACCGATCCGGGTGTGCATCCCCACTTCCATCGGGGTTCCCGCTTCGGGGTCGGCGTCGCCGTAGGCGGCGGTCCAGGTCCCCTCGGGGGTGCGTACGCCGACGATCGCGCCGGGTGCAGCGGCCTCGGCGAAGGACGCCTGCGCGGCCTGGTCGAGTTCGGCGACCAGTTCGGTGGGCAAGGTCGCCGTCGTCGATTCGGGGGTGGGTTCGGTGGCCACGACCGTCTCGGGGTCGGTGACGCACGTGGCCGCTGCGGGCTCGGTGGCGTCGACCGCAGCGGTGCTGGTCGGTGCTCCCGATGTCGCCGGGCCGGACGACTCGGTGTCCGACGAGGATCCGCAACCGGCGAGCACCAGCGCCGCCGTCAGGATCGCGGCGACACCGCGTCGTCGCAGTCGACGTGGA
This sequence comes from uncultured Iamiaceae bacterium, assembly GCA_964626395.1. GTDB lineage: Bacteria > Actinomycetota > Acidimicrobiia > Acidimicrobiales > Iamiaceae > JAFDWI01. The sequence continues at coordinate 2,118 of CAZVFF010000194.1, forward strand.
GCAGGCGTGCAATCGGCGGTCGAATTCATCATGTTCTGTCCCCCTGGTTTCCACCGCACTCTAATCATGCCCCGACCCGGTTTGCTGAAATTTGCATCAACAGCACAGCCACGGTGGTAGAACCTCTGCACGGACATCGGGTCCCCGGACGCGCGTGATGGTGACCGCGCCTCGACGTGCTCGACGCCTCCTCGGACGACGTCGTGGCATCCCTCGACGACGAAGCGCTGGACGACGCGTTCCGCCTGGTCGATTCCGAGGAGACCGGTGGGACGATCGGACCCTCCCAGTCGGCGATGGTGTTCCTGCACCTGCGGTTCGGTGACCCCGAAGCGGTGCCCGCGACGCTCCTGCACACCATCTCGGTCGACATGACCGACGCCCCACCCGTGGACGAGACCGTCGCCGAGGTGACCGTCGACGACCGAGCGGTCCTCGAGCTCGGCCCGCCCCTGAAAGGAACCCGGTATCTCGCTGCCGACGGCTGCTGTGATTCGACCCGCCACCGTCGGGCGACCCTGCCGATCAACGGCACGTCATCGATCGCACAGCGGTACGCGATCGACTGGGAACAGGTCGACGCCGACGGGCGCATCCACGTCGGCGACTCGACCGACCCGGACAGCTACGCCATCTACGGCGACCAGGCCCTGGCGGTCGGCGACGGCACGGTCGTGAAGGTGGTCGACGGACTCCCCGAACAGGTCCCCGGCACGTTCCCCGAGGACATCGACGTCGAGGACGCCGACGGCAACGCGGTGATCCTCGACCTGGGAGACGGCAACTTCGTGATGTACGCGCACCTGCAGCCGGGCAGCCCGACCGTCGAGGTGGGCGACACGGTTTCCCGGGGTGACGTGGTGGGTCTCGTCGGGAACTCGGGCAACTCGGTCGCCCCGCACCTGCACCTGCAGCTGATGACGACGCCGTTGTCGCTCGCCTCGAGCGGATTGCCCTACACGATCGACCGGTTCACGGTGTCGGGCGTGACGGTCAGCACCGCGGCGTTCGATGCCGCCGAAGCCGACGGGATCGCCTTGGAGTTCGACCCGGTCGACCCACCCGCTGAACAGCGTGGTGTGTACCCGATGGACCAGTCATTGGTCGACTTCGACTGATCGTCACATCCACCGTGTGAGCGGCCACACGGTGGACCGCTCGGCCGCGGGTCGGGGTGTCGAACAGCGATCATCACTCGTTGCCGTCCGGCTCCGACCCCGACTCCTCGTCGGGGTCGGGCTCGGGGGTCTCGACGGTCCCGAGTACCTCGACGACCCGTGTCTCGGAGAACGGTCGGGCCGGGTCACGGGCCACGAGCAGCAGACCCAACAGGATGCCCAGCGAGACCCCGACCATGGACGTGACCGTGGTGACGAGCACGCCGGTGGTATCGGCGCCACCCGCACCGAACAGGCCGGTGACACCGGCCAACCCGAGTGATCCGGGCACCAGCAACCAGAACCCGGGCAGGATCAGCACCAGCGGTGAGGGCGCCGTCGACCGGCGCGCCAGGAGCACCGCGACCGGGGTCATGGCCAACGCCCCGAAGAACGCCGACAGCGAACCACCGAAGAACAACCCGCCGAGCACCTGTCCGGCGTAGGCGACGTACATGACCAGCAGGATCCAGATGCGGGCCGACGCGCGCGCACCCTGGAACCAGACCACACCGAGGCCGTACACGGCGATCCCGATCCAGGGCACGTACGGCCCCATCGCCCCCTGGGTCGTGCTGCTCAATTCCGGGGTCGGGACCCCGACGAGTTGTGCGCCGGCGACCAGTCCGAACGACAACAGCACGAGTTGCAGCCCACCGGACGCGAGCCGGGACGCCCCCGACACGATCTGACCGGTGGCGAGTTCGAGCACCGCGATCGTCAACAGCCCCCCGGGCAGGAACGAGATCAGTGGCGAGATCAGGACCGGGAACGTCGACAGGTCGCCGACGGCCCGGGTGAGCGCGAACACCGTCGCCGACAGGATCGTCGCGGCGACCAGCACCACGAAGGGTTGGTACGACGCGTCGAGTCGTCTGGTGACCCGACGGAACGCGCCGACGGCGGCGCCCAGGACCGCGGCCAGGGGGATCTCGACCCAGCCGCCGAGCAGGATCGCGGCGACACCGGCGGCGGTGCACGTGCTTCCCAGCACACCCAACCACGCCGGGTACGGTTCGGGTGCCGCCCGGATCTCGGCGAGTCGACGTGCGCCCTCGGTCGGGGTGACGGTCCCGGCCTCGGCTTCCCGGAGCAGGCGCAGCACGTCCTCGCTCTGGTCGAACCGCAGCGGGGCGCGTCCGGGGGCGCCGAGTTCGGTGACCAGGTCCTCGCCGTCGGGGACCGACACGATCAGCGCGGTGGGCAACACGACCACACCGATGTGGGCGGCTCCGGCGACCCGGGCGACGGTCTGCAACGCGCTCTCCACGTGGCCGACCGCCGTACCGGCGTCCATGAGTGCCTCACCGAGACCGATCAGGAAGTCGGCGGTGGCGGGGTCGATGTCGAGGTGGGCGGTGGTGATCGCCTCGGCCGCGCCGGTGGGTTCCGACGGCGGTGTCGCCGTCGCCACCGCCGTGCCCGACGACGCCTCGTCCTCCTCGACCGGGCCCGGTCGGCGCTGGACGAGTTGGCGGGCGACGAGGCCGACGATGGCGAGCACGACCAATGCCAACACGATCGAGCCGACCGGGATGTGCGAATCGCGCACACGCGGTGACGCGCTGGGCCGACCCGCCGAGCGTCGAACCCGCGTCGTCGTGGTCGGCTGGCGGTCCGCTTCGACGACCTCGGTCGTGGTGGGCCGTGGAACCGTCGACGTCGGGGCGTGCACCGTGGTGGTGGAACGATGCCCGTCCGGGTCGGTGGCGGGGGTCGACCCGCGGCGCGTCGTGGGTGGTGACGTCGCCGTCGTGGGGGGCGTCGCGGTCGTCGACGGCGCGGACCCGGTGGTGCTCGTGGGTTCCGCGACGGTCGTGGTGGGTTCGGGATCCGGTTCCGGTTCGTCGAG
>CAZVFF010000195.1:0-5076 GCA_964626395.1 uncultured Iamiaceae bacterium
GCCACCGGCGATTTCGTGTTCGGCATGACCGAGGCGTACCTGATCGAGAACGGCCGGATCACCGAACCGTTGCGGGAAGGCAACCTGATCGGCAACGGCCCCGGCGTGCTGGCCGCGATCGACGCGGTGGGCAATGACTTCGCGTTCGGCCCACCCGGCACGTGCGGCAAGGACGGCCAGGGTGTGCCCGTGGGCGACGGCGTGCCCACCCTGCGGGTCCCGACCGGGTTGACCATCGGAGGCCAGGCGGCATGAGCGACGAACTGCTCGCCATTGCCGACAAGGTCATCGGTTGGGCGAAGGACGACGAACAGGTCGAAGTGGTCGTGGGCCGGTCGACCGAAACCGAGGTGCGGGTCTACGACGGCGACATCGAGTCGTTGTCCTCCGCGGGGACCGCCGGGGTCGGCGTGCGCGTCATCGCCGGGAACCGGCAGGGGTTCGCCTATGCCGGATCGTTGGACGACGATGTGCTGGGCGAGGTGCTCGCCGAAGCCCGCGACAACGCGACCTTCGCCACCGAAGACGAGTTCCTCGGTCTGGCCGAACCCGACGGCGTGCCTGTGCCCGAGCTGGACCTCTACCGGGCCGGGATCGAATCGGTCCCGACCGACGACAAGGTCGCGATGGCCCTGGAACTGGAAGCGGCCGTGCGTGCCGCCGACGGACGCATCACCGGTGTGGAGTCCGCCGAGTACGCCGACGTGGTCGGCGAGGGCGTCGTGGTGACCACCACCGGCATCCGTTCGGCCGGGCGCGAATCGGCGTGTTTCGTGGGCGCCTACCCGCTGGCCACCCAGGGTGACGAGACCAAGACCGGGTTCGGGTTCTCGGTGGGCCGCGAACCCGCCGACCTGGACGTCGCCCGTGCCGCCGCCGACGCCGCGGCACGCACCACCCGCCTGCTGGGTGCGGTCAAACCCAACGGTGGCCGGATGACCGTCGTGTTCGACCCGTTCGTCACCGCCCAGTTCCTGTCGATCATCGCCGGCACGATGAACGGTGAGGCCGTCAACAAGGGCCGGTCGTTGTTCGCCGGGCGGTTGGGCGAAGAAATCGCGAACCCGATCGTCACCCTCGTCGACGACCCCACCGACCCGCGGGCCTACCGGGCCACCGAAGCCGACGGTGAAGGCCTCGCCACCCGCCGGAACGTGTTGATCGCCGACGGTGAGTTGCAGATGTTCCTGCACAACACCTACTCGGCCCGTCGGGCCGGGGCGGTCTCCACCGGGTCCGCCGTGCGCGGCTTCAAGTCCACCCCCGGCGTGGGCGCCCGGGCCGTACAGCTCGCGCCGGGCTCCAAAGACCAGGCGGCGCTGCTCGCCGAGGTCGGCGAAGGGATCCTGGTGTCGTCGGTGTCGGGCCTGCACTCGGGTGTGAACCCGGTGTCCGGTGACTTTTCCACCGGCGCCGAGGGCCTGCGGATTTCCGGTGGCACATTGGGTGAGCCGGTCAAGGAGTTCACGGTCGCCTCCACCCTGCAACGCATGCTGCAGGACGTGGGCGCGGTGGGCAACGACGTCGAGTGGCTGCCCATGGGCGCCGCCGGCGTGAGCCTGGTCATCGGCGACGTGTCCGTCTCGGGCCTGTAGCCGGCGCCCCGGGCCCAGCCCCCCCCACCCCCACTCGAACTTCGGGAGGTTTCCTGGGACAGAGGCGTGTCATCTCCCGAAGTTCGTTCGGGGTACGCCCCGCGCTCGGTCGGGCCCCACGTCGCGGCCGTCCGGCGCCGGCGAAGGGCACCGGTCGTCACCGCGCGGCGACGATCCCCGGCTCGACCCACGTCGCGGCACCCACCTGGACGTCACCGGCGTTCGTGTGCGACAGCCCGGCGAACGTTTCCGCGTCGGGTTCTCCGAACACGATCGCGGTGAGCGCCGACGTGTCGACGACGATGTTCAACGGGGGAGGCCCGAGTCGTACCCGATGATCTCGTCCGCGGCCTGATCGTCCAGAAGGGCACGATTCCGGCCCCGCTCGATGATCTCGGGCAACCGGTCCATGCCCCGATCGCTCCGTGCTCTGGCCCGCAGCCGGGCCAGTCGTTCCTCGGTGGCCGTCCGGAGGGCCTCGGAAGACGTCCGAATCGCGGCCACGGACGGTTGGCCGGTCGGATGTGCGCCGGCTTCGACGCGTGGTCGCGTCCGGCGTGCGCTTCGGCCGGGGCGAGCGTGGGCTTCTACGCTCGGGGTCGTGACGGCCGACGCCCCGTTCCTCGACGAACTCGACACGTTCCTGCGCGACCGTGCCACCGACGCGCCCGCGGGCTCGTATTCGCGGCGCCTGATGGACGACCCGGTGCTGGCGCAACGCAAGATCATGGAGGAGGCCTTCGAGGTCTGCCTGGAGCTGGGGGCGCCGACCCCCGACACCGCGGCGACCGCGGAGGAGGCCGCCGACCTCGTGTTCCACCTGCTCGCAGGGCTGGTCGGCGCCGGGGTGGCATGGGCCGACGTCGAAGCCGTGCTGCGTGACCGCCACGGCCGCCCGGCGCGGGACAGCACCTACGCCGGGGAGGGGTCGTGACCGACGGGGTCGGAACCCGAATCGCCGTGCCGTCCAAGGGGCGCCTGCGCGACGCCGCGCTCGATCTGTTGGGCGCCGCCGGCTACCCGGTTTCGGGGCTGCGCGGACGCGGGTCGATCGTGCAGGCCGAAGCGTTGGAGTTGATCGAGATGCGTCCACGCGACGCCGCCGCGGCCCTGGCCGCCGGCACCCTCGACGCCGCGTTCCTGGCGACCGACATCGCGCTCGAACACGACGTCGACGACCTCGGGTGCCTGCGGCTGGGCCGGGCCCGCTCCACGCTCGTGGTCGCCGGTCGTGACGACGACGGCCCGGCCTCGCTGGCCGAGCTGGCCGGCGGGGTGGTCGCCACCCACATGCCGAACCTTACCCGACGGTTCCTGGCCGAACACGGCGTCGAGGTCACGATCCTGTCGATGGGCGGCTCGCTGGAAGGCGTGTGCGCGGCCGGCATCGCCGACGCGATCGTCGACAACACCGAGACCGGCACCAGCCTGCGCCAGAACCGGCTCGGGGTGCTGGCCACCATCGCCGAGTGCGAAGCCGAACTGCGTTACCGCGACGGCGACGCCGCGCTGGACGACCTGGTGTTGCGCCTGGACGCCGCCATGTACGCCGCCGCGCACCGGTACGTGATGCTGCACCTGCCGGGCGACCGGATCGACCAGCTCCGGAACATCTTCCCGGGGTTGGCGTCGCCGACGATCCTGCCGCTCGCCGGGCGGGACGACCTGGTGGCGGTGCACCTGGTGGTGGCCACCACCGACCTGTGGCGTCGTCTGGGTGAGTTGCGCGCCATGGGTGCCACCGGCATCGTCGCCCTGCCCCCGGACGCCCTGCTGCCCTGACCCGCCCGACCCGGGCGCGACCGCCTTCCGAGGCGAACTTCGGGAGGTTTCCCGGGTATATCCGAGGAAACCTCCCGAAGTTCGCTGGGCGGTGGGGGCGATACCCTGCGGGGAATGCACCCGCGTCTTCCGGGGAGGAAGCCATGCCCACGTTCACCGGAGTGTCCCACCTGGACTTCTCGGTCACCGACGTCGAAGCCAGCGCCGAGTGGTACGAGAAGACGCTCGGCCTGAAACGCCTGGTCCGTCAGGACCTCGACGGCCGGGTCATGGTCGTGTTGGCCCACCCGGGGACCCGCATGATCATCGGACTCAACCAGCACGAGGGCCGCACCGCGGACCGGTTCGACGAACGCAACCCGGGTCTGGACCACGTCGGTTTCGCCGTGGACTCCCGTGAGGATCTGGTCGAACTGGAGGCGCACCTGACCGACCTGGGCGTGGAGCACTCACCGGTCACCGACGCGCCCTCGGGGGTGGGCACCGCGCTGGTGTTCCGGGACCCGGACAACATCCAGCTCGAGTTCTGGTGGACCGCGACGTCCTGAATCGGCCCGGCGATCCTCAGCGGATCGGCCGCCGGGCGATGACGATCGGGATGCCGTCGTGGTCGATGACCTCGCACGCCACGCCGTAGACCCGTTCGACCAACCCTGCGTCGACGATGCCAGGCGACCCGGCGGCGGTGACGCGACCGTGGTCGAGCACCACGATCCGGTCCGACGCGGCCAGCGCGTGGTTCAGGTCGTGGATCGTCATCACCACCGTCACCCCGTCGGCGGCGAGATCGCCCAGCAGGCCGATCACCCGCAGCTGGTGTTCCAGGTCCAGGTAGGTGGTGGGTTCGTCCACCAACAGCACGTCGGTGCCCTGCGCGATCGCCTTGGCCAGTCCCACCAGTTGGCGTTCCCCGCCACTGAGTTCGTGCATGCCCCGCTGGGACAACGCCCCGATCCCGACCCGGTCGATCGCGGCCGCGACCCGGTGCACGTCCTCGTCGGCGGGCACCCAGCCCAGGTAGGGGCGGCGGCCCAACAGCACCGTGTCGAACACGGTCATCGGGAACCGCGTCGCATCGGCCTGGGGCACGTACGCGATCGTCGTGGCGCGGGCCCGACGGTCCAGGTCGGCCACGGCGTGGGCACCCACGGTGACCCGCCCGGCGTCGGGGACGAGCAGCCCGGCCAGGCATTTGACCAGCGTCGACTTGCCGGCCCCGTTCGGTCCGATGATCGACGTGACCCGCCCGGCCTCGGCGGCGAGCGTCACGTCGTGGAGCACCGGGTGGCCCGGGTAGCCGGCCACGATCCCGTCGGCGCGCAGGGTGCTCACCAGTGCTCCACCCGGCGGCGCACGACCAGCCAGATCAACAACGGCACACCCAGGAACGAGGTGATGATCCCCACCGGGATGACCATCGGGTCGGTCAACGTGCGCGACACCACGTCGGCGCCGGTCAGCACCATCGCCCCGATCAGGCACGACGCCGGAAGGAGGAACCGGTGGTCGCCACCGACCACCAGGCGGGCCAGGTGCGGGGCGACCAGTCCGATGAACGCCACCGGTCCCAGGACGGCGACGATCACCGCGGTCACCACCGACGCCACGGCCAGGCCGCGCAGACGGACCCGTTCGACGTCGACCCCGACGCTGCGGGCGGTCTCGTCGTCGGAGAGCATCGCGTTCAGGTCCCACACCC
>CAZVFF010000196.1:0-2925 GCA_964626395.1 uncultured Iamiaceae bacterium
GCCAGTTCGCGGACCCGGCCACCCAGCAGGTGACGCTCGCGAACCTGTTGAAACCGATCCACGGTGACCAGCAGACGGCGGTGACGATCAGCGTCGGCGACGTCCAGGGTGTGGCCGGGTTGATCGTGCCGGGCGACTTCGTGAACATCATGGCCACCGACACCACCAGCGCCGCCGACGGCGCCGCACCCGAGGGTGACGGTGGCGGTGGTGCGCTGGCCGGCTGCAGTGGCGCCAGCGGTGACCTGTTCTGTGGTCAGGCCCGTGTGGTGATGCAGAAGGTCGAGGTCCTGGCGGTGGGAACCAACGCCGTGCCCACTCCGGGTGAAGCCGCCGGCGAGGGCGCCGAGACGACGCCGCCGCCGTCGAACACCGGGATGATCACGTTCATCGTGCCGGTCGAGTACGCGCAGATGATCGCCTCGATCGACCCGAGCCGGTTCTACCTGACCCTGGTCGCTTCGGACTACAAGCCCGAGGAGACCGACAAGATCGAGACCGACGCCCCGCTGCCGTCGGAGAACGCCGAGCAGCTCACGCCCTACGGGCCGGACGGGCCGACCTGAGCCGTGGGTTACCCAGCTTCCGCCCCGCCCCCTCCTCCCGGATCGGAGTCGCAACCTGCCGTGTCCGAGCCTCCCATCATCTCGTTGCCGGTCGCCGTCGTCGATGCCGACGAGTCGGTTCGCAACCGGATCGCGATGCAACTGGGCGAGCACGCCGTGGCGTTCCGTTCGATCGCCGAGCTCGAGTCACGGTTGCCGTCCAGTCCGGTGATCGTGGTGTTCGGCCCGTCGATCTCCACGCCGGACCAGCTGGGTTCGTTGGAGAGCCTGTTGCGGGCCCGACCCGACGTGGGGGCGATCCTGATCGCCGAGGAGTTGACGACCGACCTGTTCCAGCGGGCGATGCGGTCGGGGGTGCGCGACGTGTTGTCCGCCCCGGTGGAGACGTCGCAGCTCACCGAGGGGGTGCGCCGTGTCGCGGTCAGCGTCTCCAAGGCGGCCTCGGCGCCCGCTGGCGCGGCGGCCGCGCCGGTGGACACCTCGGGCGATCCCGCCCAGGTGATCACGGTGTTCTCCACCAAGGGTGGTGCGGGCAAGTCGATGGTGGCCTGCAACCTGGCGGTCGCCCTGGCCCGCAAGTCGGACCGGCCGGTGGTGCTGATCGACGCGGATCTGCAGTTCGGTGACTGCGCGGTCATGTTGAAACTGGCGCCCCAACGCACGATCGTCGACGCGGTGAACTCGATCGACACCCTGGACGTGTCGATGCTCTCGAGCCTGTTGATCGAACACGAACCGTCCGGGCTGCTGGTGTTGCCCGCCCCGTTGGAACCCGCCTTCGCGGACCAGATCACCGCGGAGTACATGACCACGATCGTGGACCTGATCCGCACCACCGCTGCGTACGTGATCATCGACACGCCCGCCTATTTCAACGACGTCGTGTTGAGCCTGATCGAGGTGTCCGACGACGTGCTGTTGGTGGCCGGCATGGACGTCCCGAACATCAAGAACGTCAAGATCGGTCTGCAGACCCTGCGGATGTTGAACACGCCGATGTCGAAGCTGCATCTGGTGTTGAACCGTGCGAACGCGAAGGTGAAGCTCGAGGTGGGTGAGGTCGAACGCACCCTGCAGGTCAAGGCGGAGTCGTTGATCCCCTCCGACGTGGCGGTGCCCCAGTCGATCAACAAGGGTGTGCCGGTGGTCCTCGACGCCCCCAAGTCCGGGGTCGCCAAATCGCTCGAGGCGTTGGCCGACCTGTTCGTGACCGAGGAAGCCGCGGCGAAGAGCAACTGACCGTGGCCTGAGGACCGCCCCGGTGGGCGGTCGTGGCCCCCGGGGTCCGCCGGGCGCGGACCGGTGCGGGGATGGTCGGATGGCCCGGTCGGATTCACCGCCCGGTCGGGTGCGGGACCCTCAAGGCCGGCAGTGTGCGGCCGATGGTTCCACGATGTCTCTCTACAAGCGCCTCCACGATGTCCAGCAGGGTCCCGCGACTGCCGGTGGGAGCCGCCGAGACCCGGTGATCGACGAGCTCCGGCAGAAGATCCACCACAAGCTGATCGACAAGCTCGGCCCGGTGCTCTACGACAAGCGGATGTCCGAGGACGAGTTGCGTCGTCGGGTCCACGAGGAACTGCACCAGGCCGTCGCCCAGGAACGGGCGCCGCTGTCGGCGTCCGACAAGGCGCAGCTGATCCAGGACGTCTCCGACGACATTCTCGGCTACGGGCCGATCGACCGGCTCCTCAAGGACGAGGAGATCACCGAGGTGATGGTGAACGGTCCGAACGCCGTGTACATCGAACGGTACGGCAAGTTGGAGGAGACCGACGCCACGTTCATCGACGAGGGTCACCTGCGGCGGATCATCGACAAGATCGTCGGCCAAGTGGGGCGCCGGATCGACGAGTCCACGCCGTTGTGCGACGCCCGTCTGCCGGACGGTTCCCGGGTGAACGCGGTGATCCACCCGTTGGCGATCGACGGGCCGTTCCTGACGATCCGGAAGTTCTCGACCGACCCGTACCAGATCGACGACCTGATCAAGTTCGGGACCCTGAACGCGGCGGCGGCCCGGTTCCTGCAGGCGCTCGTGGTGGGCCGGTTGAACATCATCGTCTCGGGCGGGACCGGCACGGGGAAGACGACCACGTTGAACGTGTTGTCGTCGTTCATCCCGAACGACGAACGCATCGTGACCGTGGAGGACGCCAAGGAACTCCAGATGCACCAGGACCACGTCCTGTCGATGGAGTCCCGCCCGCCGAACATCGAGGGCACCGGGCAGATCACGATCCGAGACCTGGTCCGCAACGCGCTGCGGATGCGCCCCGACCGGATCGTGGTGGGCGAGTGCCGTGGCGGTGAGGCGCTCGACATGTTGCAGGCCATGAACACCGGACACGACGGCTCG
>CAZVFF010000196.1:2935-5070 GCA_964626395.1 uncultured Iamiaceae bacterium
CACGACGGGTCGCTCACCACGATCCACGCGAACTCGCCGCGTGACACGCTGTCCCGGCTGGAGACGCTGGTGTTGATGTCCGGGTTCGATCTGCCGGTGCGCGCGATCCGTGAACAGGTCGCCTCCGCGTTGGACTGCATCGTGCAGCTGTCCCGGCTGCGGGACGGCACCCGGCGGGTCACCCACATCACCGAGGTGCAGGGCATGGAGGGTGACGTGATCATCCTGCAGGACGTGTTCCTGTTCGACTACGGCATGGGGGTGGACGATTCGGGCCGGTTCCTGGGGCACCTGAAAGCCACCGGTGTGCGGCCCAAGTTCGCGGAGAAGCTCGCCGACCTGGGGATCCGTCTGGGGGCCGAGGTGTTCCAACCCGAACAGTTCCAGCGCCGTGCGGTGGGGGCCCGGTGAGTCGCTTCGGGCGGTTCGGTCTGGTTCTCGTTGCGGTCCTGGGTTTCGCCGCGCTGTTCGCGGCGCCCAGTGGCGCCGAGGTGGTCGACGCCACCCCGCAGGAGGGCGCGAACCAGCTGCAGATCTCGGAGATCGACGCGAAGGACCCGGGCGCGGTGCAGGTGCGGTTCACCTGGAACGGTGACATCTCGGCGTTGTCGTCGATGACGTTGCGTCAGGACGGCAACCAGGTCGACGGGTCGAACCCCGAGGCGTTGTCGGGTGACGCGGTGTCGCGGGCGACGGTGTTCGTGATCGACCAGTCCGATTCGATGTCGACCAACACGGGGTTGGATTCCACCGTGGCGGTGGTGCGCGACATGATCGCCGACGCGCCCGACAACGCCCGGTTCGGGATCGTCACGTTCGGGTCGAACACGGTCGTCGCGCAACGCATGACCGGCGACCGGGAAGCGTTGAATGAGGCGTTGGACGGCATCAAACCGGACGATTCGTCGATGACGTCGATGTGGGACGGTGTCCTGCAGGGCGTCGACCTGTTGGACAGCCTGCGCGACTACGAACACAACCTGATCCTGGTGACCGACGGCAAGGACAACGCCTCGTCGGCGAACCTGGCAGCGGCGCAGAGCGCGGTGATCGGCAGCGGCCCGGGCACGGGTGCCACGGTGTACGCGATCGGCATCACCGAAGAAGGTGAACTGGACCAGTCCGGGCTGGGCAAACTGGTCGAGAAGGCCGGTGGGCGCCTGTTGTTGGTCGACAAGGCCAAGGACGTCGGTGACGGCTTCGACGAGGCCGCCACCGCGATCGACAACGAGTTCGTCACCACCTTCGAGGCGGTGCCCGAGACCCGGGGTGCGAGCACCCTGGAGATGACGATCTCGAACGTGACCGCGACCGCCGACTTCACGATGGGTGGAGTCGCCGCGGGCGCGGCGAAGTTGGCACCGACGGTGACCAAGTCGTCGTCGCCGCCCGCGTTCTTCACCACCACCGGCGGCATGATCCTGGGCCTGTTGTTGATCGCGTTGGCGGTCGGCATCGCCGCGTACCTGGTCGGCCAACTGGTCACGTCGCGTCAGAGTGCGCTGGAAGCGGCGTTGAACCCGTACACCGAGGGTTACGTCGCCCCGGCGGGTTCGGACGACGAGGCCTCCGGCGGCATGTCGGAGAACGCCCTGTTGCAGCGGGCGTTGGCGATGACCGAACAGTTCGCCGAACGTCAGGGTTTCCTGGAAACCGTCGAGACGAAGCTCGACATGGCCGAGATCCCGCTGAAGGCCGGCGAGGCGATGCTGATCTGGGCGGGCATTACCGTGGTGCTGGCGGTGCTCGGGTTCTTCATCGGCGGGGTGTTCCTGGGCTTCATCCTGCTGGTCGTGGCGTTCCTGGCCGCCCCGGCGATCCTGAACTTCAAGGCGGCGCAACGCCAACGCAAGTTCGAACAGCAACTGCCCGACATGCTCACGCTGCTGGCCGGCGCCCTGCGGGCCGGGTTCTCGTTGATGCAGGCGGTCGACGCGGTGTCCCAGGAGATGCAGGACCCGATGGGTGTGGAACTGCGCCGGGTGGTGAGCGAGACCCGGCTGGGGCGCGACCTGGAGGACGCGTTGGAGGACACCGCGGAACGTACCGGCAGTGCCGACTTCGGTTGGGCGGTGATGGCGATCCGCATCCAACGCGAGGTGGGCGGGAACCTCGCCGAGTTGTTGTTGACGGTG
>CAZVFF010000197.1:0-5054 GCA_964626395.1 uncultured Iamiaceae bacterium
GGACCTGATCTTCGACCCGTTGGCGCTCACGTTGGCGACCGGCATCGAGGAGTCCCGCAACGACGGGGCGAACACGATCGAGGGGATCCGTCGCATCAAGGAGGCGCTGCCCGGGGTGCACACCACACTGGGCCTGTCGAACATCTCGTTCGGTCTGAACCCGGCGGCGCGGCACGTGTTGAACTCGGTGTTCCTGTCCGAGTGCACCAAGGCCGGCCTGGATTCGGCGATCGTGCACTTCTCGAAGATCCTGCCGCTGTCGCGCATCCCCGACGAGCAGCGCGACGTGTGTCTGGACCTCATCTACGACCGGCGGGGCACCGAGGGCACGCTGTCGAACGGCGATGCCAACTACGACCCGTTGCAGAAACTGCTGGCGTTGTTCGAGAACGTCACCGCCACCACCGTCGAGAAGGAGGACCGCAGCGACTGGCCGTTGGAGAAGCGACTGTCCCAGCGCATCATCGACGGTGACCGCGACGGCCTGGAGGACGAACTCGACGAGGCGCTCGCCGCCGGCATGGGGGCACTCGAGATCATCAACGACGTGCTGCTGGCGGGCATGAAGGTCGTCGGTGACCTGTTCGGTGCCGGCGAGATGCAGCTGCCGTTCGTGTTGCAGTCCGCGCAGACGATGAAGGCGTCGGTCGCGCACCTGGAACCCCACATGGAGAAGTCCGAGGGCGACACCTCCAAGGGCAGGATCGTGCTCGCCACCGTCAAGGGCGACGTGCACGACATCGGCAAGAACCTGGTCGACATCATCCTCACCAACAACGGCTACGACGTCCACAACCTGGGCATCAAGGTGTCGATTTCCGACCTGATCGCGAAGGCGACCGAGATCGACGCGGACGCGATCGGCATGTCGGGGCTGTTGGTGAAGTCCACGTTGGTCATGCGCGACAACCTGGTCGAGTTGAACGACCGGAACCTGTCGAACATCCCGGTGATCCTGGGCGGCGCCGCGTTGACACGGTCCTATGTGGAACGGGACCTGCGCAAGGTCTATTCGGGTCGTCTGTTCTACGGCAAGGACTCCTTCGAGGGTCTCGACGTGATGGACCGCCTGGGCGAGATCCGCCGCGGCGAGACCGTGGACGACGACTGGGGTGTGGTGCCCTCGGAATCGAAGGTGCCATCCCGGCTGCACAACATCGTCGAGGTCGACTACTCCAAGCTGCCGGAACGTTCCCCGTCGGTGGCCACCGACAACCCCGTGTACAAGCCGCCGTTCCTGGGGGTGCGGATGGTCAAGGGCGTGCCGATCGACGACGTCGCCGCGTACCTGAACGAGACGTCGTTGTTCCGGCTGCAGTGGCAGTACCTGCCCGAAGGGGCCCGCAAGACCGCCAAGGCCCGCACCCAGGGGTCGGACAAGCCCGCCAAACCGGTCGAGTCCGACGACGACTTCAAGGCCCGGATCCGTCCGATCCTGCGGGAGAAGATGGACTACATCCGCACGAACGACCTGTTCGTGCCGGCGTCGCTGTACGGGTACTTCCCCTGCAACGGCGACGGTCGGGACCTGGTGTTGTGGACCGACGAGTCCCGCAGCGCCGAGCTGACCCGCTACAGCTTCCCCCGCCAGCCCAAGGACCCGTTCTATTCGATCCCCGACTTCGTGCGACCGATCGACTCCGACGAGGTCGACTACGTGGCGTTCCAGATCGTCACGATGGGCCGCCGCGCCTCGGAACACACCGCGAAGCTGTTCGCGGAGAACGAGTACAACGAGTACCTGCACCTGCACGGGTTGAGTGTGGAGATGGCCGAGGCGATGGCCGAGTACATGCACCACCGGATCCGCACCGAGTGGGGGTTCGTCGACGAGGACGATCAGCACCTGGCCGGCCTGTTCCGCCAGCGCTACCGGGGCGGGCGCTATTCGTGGGGCTACCCGGCCTGTCCGGACCTGTCCGGCAACGAGCAGACCGCGAACCTGCTGGAGGCGTCGCGGTTGGGCATCGAGTGCAACGAGGGCACCGGTTACCAGTTCCACCCCGAGCAGACGACCGCCGCGGTGGTGTTCCACCACCCCCAGGCCAAGTACTTCGTCGCCGGCCGCTGACCGGTCCACTCCCGGCAACCCACCCCTTTCGAAATTTGGAGCGGAAACGTCCCTGACGGGCGTTTCCGCTCCAAATTTCGTTTTTGTCAGAGGAGGGGGCGGGCGATGACGCCGACCAGGGCCGCGGCACCGAACGCGACCGGCACGGTGACGACCCAGGCGATCACGATGCGTTGCGCGTGCTGCCAACGGATCCGCCGGTAGCCGCTCGCCGCACCGCACCCCAGCAGCGACGCGGTGACCACCTGGGTGGTGCTCACCGGCAGACCGATCGCGCCGGCGGCACCGACCGCGACGGTGGAGGACATCTTGGCCGTGGCCACCTGGGCGGGGCGCAACGCGATGATGCCACTGCCGATCGACGACGACAGGTGGACCAGGCCCACCATGGTGCCCACCGCGAAGCAGACGCCCAGGGTCACCAGCAGCCACGGGTCGTCCGCGACACCCGACGGGGTGCGTTCCAACGCCAGCGCCAACAACGCCACCAGGATCTGGCCGCCGTTGGCGCCGTAGGCGACGCACAGGACCAGGAACGATCCGAGTTGGCGGCGTGCGAGCCACCGCCGGGTGGGGCTGACCGGCGCGAGCAGCCGTTGCCCGCGGGCCAACGTCCAGCCGAGGACCGCGCCGATCCAGGGGGTGAGCACGGCGGCCGCGAACACGAGCGCCACCATGTCCCATTCCACGTGCAGCCCCAACCCCAACGCGACGCCGGTGAGCGCGCCGATCAGGGCCGCGAACAGGCTGGTCGGCAACCCACGCGCGGACAGGACCATGACCAGACCGACCGCAACGGCGAGCATCGTCGCGAGCGCCAGGCCACGCCCGTCCCCTTCGAACACGGTGAGCCGTTCGGTGATGGTGGTCGCCACCCGGGTGCCCAACAGCACCGGGCCCACTCCGACGGCGACGCTCAACAGCACCACCGGCACCCACGGCGGGTTCGTGGCGCCCCGCAACTGGACCGCGACGAGCGTCCCGCCGTTGTTCGCCCCGGTCATCGCCGCGAACGCGAGCGCGCCGATGACCAGCACCGCGGTCATTGTTGACGTTTGATCGCGCCGTCGGCGAGCGCGTCGGCCGCTTCACCCAGGCTGAGGCCCACCATGTCGAGGCGCTGCAGCAACTCCATGGTCTTGAGCGCCTCGGCGTCGATGTCGGATGCGAACAGCACGGCGAGGGTCTCCTGGTAGAGGCGCCGCACCGAACCGGCGTGTTTGCGCACCACGAGCGCGGCACCGGTGACCTCGTCCGGGGTGCCGGCCAGAGCCTCGACCGCGACCGCCAACGTCTCGATCCCTTCGATGAGCGCCTTGACGAGCGGTTTGGCGAAGTGGCGGTCCTCGACGTCGTACAGGTCGACCTCGCGGGCGAAATCGCGCAGGTTGTCGAGCACGTCGTCGACCGACCGGGACAACCGGAACAGGTCCTCCCGGTCGATGGGGGTGACCAACGCCCGGGAGAGTTGTTCGATCAGCCGCGCCCGCGCGTCGTCGCCACGGTGTTCGATGTCGCTCATCTCGTCGCGGACGTCGCCGGTCGACGGCGCGTGTTTCCGTGTCGTTCCGGTGCGCACCAGGCGGGCGCCTTCGAGTGTCGCTGCGACCTGTGCACCGAGCAGGTCGGCGAACAGGCGCCCCGAACGACCCGACAGGTCGCCGGTCACCGATCGGATACGTCGCCAGAATGCCATCGCATCGGCACACTACCGGCGGGCGCCCGTCAGCCCGACAGCACCGCCCGGGCGATCAGCACGGCTCCGGCGCCGGTGAGCCCCGCCAGGTACAACATGCCGGTCGCGGCGGCCGGTTTCGATTCGACCCGATCGGCCAGGATCACCCGTGCGGCCACCAGCAGTCCCGCGGTCGCGGCCGCGCAACAGAGCCACATCCAGCCGAGGATCCCCATGTAACCGTCGTCGATGGCGCCGGTCAGCACCGACACCACGCCGGTGGGCCACACCACCGCCAGGGTTTCGAGGGGCCACAGGGCCAGCAGTGCGGTGGTGGCCACGTCGAGCGGGTCGAGGCCCAGATAGGGCTTGGCGAGCAGACGGTGGCCGAACACCATCGCGAACGTCAGCCCGCCCAGCGCGGCGGCGCCGACGATCCCCCGGACGAACGCGAGTCCGACCGGCCCGCCGGCAGCCTGGATCCCGACGACGAGGCCGACGACACCGGCCACCGCGGCGACGACGTCCAGGCGATCCGCGACCGGCGAGACGGAGTCGCCGCCCTCGGCGGGTGGGCCGACGACCGCTCGGTGTCGACGGTGGTCGACGATGGACACGGCGATGGCCGCCGCGGCGACGATGACGAGCACCACCGTGGCGATGTCGCGCCCCGCGTCGAATCCACCGATTCCGGCGGAGACCAGCGCGAGGACCCCGAGGACGACGACGAACACCCGGATCGGCCAGCGTGCGCCGAAGGTGACCGGTCGGGTCGCGCCGACGACGATCTGCCACCACAGGCATCCGGCGGCCCAACCGACGAACACGGTGGGAGCGTCGAACGGGATCACCCGGGCGAGGCTAGGCGGGCACGCACCCGATCCCGCTGTCGCACCTCCGCCTCCCCCACGATCATCTGCGAACTTCGGGAGGTTACCTCGGCTCTACCCGGGTAACCTCCCGAAGTTCGTTCGGAGGAGGCGAGCCCGGGGGGGGCTCAGGCGGGGGTGGGGACCGCGCCCCGGCGGGCTCGCAGCGCGGCCATCGCCTTGGCGTAGGCGTTCTGGGCGTGGTGCGACGACCGGGTGAGCGGCGTGGCTTCCACGTGCGGGATGCCGAGTGACTCGCCGTACTCGGCGAACGCGGTGAACTCGGCCGGGGTGACCCACCGGGTGACGGGCAGGTGCGCCGAGGTCGGTCGCAGGTACTGGCCGATCGTGACGATGTCCACGTCGAGGGCCCGCAGGTCGGCGAGCGCGGCGTGGACCTCGTCGTCGCGTTCGCCGATCCCGACCATCAGCGACGCCT
>CAZVFF010000198.1:0-5036 GCA_964626395.1 uncultured Iamiaceae bacterium
GGTGCCTCGGCCGTGATCGTCATGTCGGCCGCGAAGGCCGCCGAGCTGGGCCTCGACCCGCTGGCGAAGATCCTCGGTTACGGCCAGGTCGCGGGACCGGACTCGGCTTCGCTGTTGTACCAGCCGGCCAACGCGATCCGTGCGGCGCTCAAGGAGGCCGACAAGGACGTTTCCGACGTGGACCTGTTCGAGATCAACGAGGCGTTCGCCGCGGTGGGTATCGCGTCGATGCGTGAGTTGGGGATCACCGACGAGGTCGTGAACGTCAACGGTGGCGCGATCGCGCTGGGTCACCCGCTGGGGATGTCCGGGAACCGGATCACCCTCACCCTCGCCCACGAGCTGAAGCGCCGCGGCGGCGGCGTCGGTGCCGCCGGGCTGTGCGGTGGCGGCGGCCAGGGTGACGCCATCATCATCGAGGTCTGACCCGCCCCGGCGGGGGTCGATTTCGTCGAGGCCATTGTCATGGGTCGTTCGACCCATTACCATGGCGTCAACGTCCGGCAGGGTCTCCCTCCCCCCTCCACTCTGTCGGGCACCGAGGGGCCGCTTCCCATCAGAAGGTTCGTTCCGGTGTCCGCCCGCACCGCTCGAATCGGGAAGCGGTCCCTCGGACGTTTTCGGGTGGCCCGCGTCGCGTCCGACCCCCGTGGGTCGTCACACGACCCGACCGTGCTGTCGACGTCTGGG
The DNA here is from genome assembly GCA_964626395.1 of uncultured Iamiaceae bacterium. Lineage (GTDB taxonomy): Bacteria > Actinomycetota > Acidimicrobiia > Acidimicrobiales > Iamiaceae > JAFDWI01. The sequence goes on from CAZVFF010000198.1 coordinate 691, forward strand.
CTGTCGACGTCCGGAGCTGTCGACGTCCGGAGCTGTCGACGTCAGCCGGCGGAGACCTCGATGCGGCGGCGGGCCTCGATGGCACGGCCCAGGGTCAACTCGTCGGCGTACTCCAGGTCGCCGCCGACGGGTAGCCCGCTCGCCGGGCGGGTGATGCGGATCCCGGTGTCACCCAACAATCTGCCCAGGTACAACGCGGTGGCTTCACCCTCGATGTTCGGGTTCGTGCACAGGATCAGCTCGTCGACTCGTTCGTCGGACAGGCGCATCACCAGTTCGCGCACGTGCAACTGCTCGGGGCCGATGCCCTCGATCGGGCTGATCGTGCCGCCCAGCACGTGGTAGAGGCCCTTGAATTCACCGGTGCGTTCGACCGCGATCAGGTCCCGGGCCTCCTCGACCACGCAGATCATCGACGGGTCCCGACGCGGGTCCGCGCAGATCGTGCACAACTCGCCCTCGGCCATGTTGAAACAGCGGCTGCAGAAGGTCACCTCGGCCCGGGCCGACGAGATCGTCCGGGCCAGCCGTGTCGCTTCCTGCGGCGGCGCGTTCAACAGGTACAGGGTGATGCGTTGCGCGGATTTCGGTCCGATCCCGGGCAGCCGGCCGAACTCGTCGATCAGATCCTGGACGGCCGGGGGATAGGCGCTCACGACGCCACCCGCCGGTCAGTCACCGAACAGACCACCCAGGTCCCCCAGGTTGCCGAGCGGGTCGTCGCCCTTGATCTGCCGGGCCTTGCCCAGCGCGTCCCGTACAGCGGACAGCACCAGGTCCTCGAGCATGGCCACGTCACCTGCGGCTTCGGAGGCGATCGACACACCGGTGCACTCCATCGCACCGGTGAGGGTGATCTTCACCGCGCCTCCCCCCGAGGAACCCACGACCTCGGTCGCGGCGGCCTCCTCGGCGGCCTGCTGCATCTGCTGTTGGACCTCGCCGGCCATCGACAGCAGCGAACCCATGTCGAGGCCGCCCAGCAGGCCCCCCAACGGGTCGTCGGCCGGGGCGCCGTCGCCCACCACGTCGGGGGTCACCGCCGGTTCGGGGGTCGTGTCGTCATCGCTCATTCGGGGCACCTCACGGAGTCGAATCTACCGGTCAACCGTCGACGATCTCGGCACCGGGGAAGGCATCGATCACCCGTTGGGTGGTGCTGCGGTCGTCCGCGGGCGCATCCGCCAGCTCGTCCACCGGGCCGATCTCGTCGCGTTCGTCCGGCTCGGGTTCGTCCTCGGCCTCGGCCGAGGTGCCTCCCGCCGATCGGGTCGAGCGGTCCCCCGTCGAACGGGTCCCCGTACGCGAGGCCGATGCGGTGCCTTCCACGACCACCTCGAGCTTCACGGCCCGGCCCAGTTGGTTGGCGACCGCCGCTTCGACCTCGGGGAGTTTCTGCAACGACTTCTCCCGGTGGACCTCGTTGGGTACGGCGAAACGGGCCTTGTCGCCGTCGGTGTCGACGAAGTGTCCGACGCTGAACATGGCCTTGGTCAACCCCGACAGTGAGGGCAGGACCCGTTCGGACCAGACCTGTTCGAGGTCCGTCAGCGACGGCGCTTCGGTGGACGCACCCGCCGGTGCCGGCCGGGCGTCCCGTCGGTCACCGGGTGCCGGTCCGGTCGGCTGCGTGGGTGGGGGTTCCGGAACGTCCGGGGTCGCCGGCACCGGTGGTGCTCCGGACGGTCCGCCCGGAGCGGGTGGCGTCGCCTTCCCCGGCGATGACGGTGCCGCCGACGATGACGGTGCCGCCGACGGCGACGGTGGCGAAGGTGGCGTGGGTGGAGCACTCGGAGTGGCTGCCGTCGCTGCTCCGGGCGTGGGGGCCGGGTCGCGCCGGCCACCCAGGGCCGCGCGTGCGGCGTCCGCGGGGCGTCCCGCACCCGCCGCCGCACCCGCGGTGCCCGCCGTGGCCGGCGTGGACGGCGCAGCGGCCGTCGGCGGTGCCTGCGCCACGCCACCACGTTCGAGCCGTTCGATCCGCGCCGCGAGGGCGGCGAGGGACGTGTCGGTGTCGTCCCGGGTCAGGCGCACCACGGCCACTTCCAGGGGGATCCGCGTGTCGGGTGCGGTGCGCATGTCGCGCAACGCGTCGCCGATCTCCTCGAGCGCCCGGGTGCACCGGCGGTCGGTGAAGGCGTCGGCCCACGCCGCGGTCCGGGTGCGTTCGGTGGCGGTGGCGTGCTCCAGCGGGTCACCCATGCGGTGCAGGAACACGTCCCGCATGCGTGCGAGCAGGGCCTCGCCGGCGACGCGTGGATCGTGCCCTCGTGCCACCGCAGCCGAGATCGCCGCCAGCGCGGCGCCGGTGTCCGACGCCGCCAGTGCGTCGACCAGGTCCTCGACCTGGTCCCCGCGGTCCAACACGCCGCCGGCGGCGACGACCTGGTCCAGCGCCGACAGGGTGTCCCGCGCCGAGCCGGCGCCCGCCCGCAACGCGTACTCGACCCCTTCCGCGTCGACGTCGAGTCCGGCGTCGGCGACCACGTCGTCGACCAACGCCCGCAGCTCGTCGGCGGCCAACAGGTGCAGCTCGAAATGCTGGGTACGGCTGCGGATCGTGGGCAGCACCTTGTGCGGGTCGGTGGTGGCCAGCACGAACACCACGTGTCCGGGTGGTTCCTCCAGCGTCTTCAACAACGCGTTCGACGCACCGGTGGACAGCATGTGGACCTCGTCGAGCAGGTACACCTTGGTGCGGCCCGGCGACCCGAGCGCGGCTTTCGCGATCAGGTCGCGCATCGCCTCCACGCCGTTGTTGGATGCCGCGTCGAGTTCCTGCAGGTCGTAGGAGGTGCCCGCTTCGATCGCCACACACGCGTCGCACCGTCCGCACGGTTCGCCGTCGTCCAGGTCCGTGCAGTTCAGCGCCTTGGCGAGGATCCGGGCGGTGGTCGTCTTGCCCGTACCCCGCGGGCCGCTCAACAGGTAGGCGTGACCGACCCGGTTCTCGCGCACCGCGTTGTGCAACGCCGTGACCACGTGGTCCTGGCCGCGCACCTCGGAGAATCGCTGGGGCCGGTAGCGGCGGTAGAGCGATTCGTAGGCCATGGCCCCCGATCCTACCGAGGTGCCCTCACCCCCGGTCCGACGGCGGTGTGTGCCCGGTCCGGATCCGACCGGCGATCAATCCGGTGGGGTGATCCCCTGCCGTTCGCGCCGATCCACGATCACCGAGACGATCATCGCGACCGCGAGGGTCACCACGATCACACCGAGGGACACCCACACCGGCAGATCCAGGTGCTCGACGGGGAACGAGAACTCCTCGGAGGTGTAGCCGAGGATCAACTTCAGGCCGACGAACCCGAGGATCACCGCGATCCCGGTGTTCAGGTAACGGAACCGGTCCTGCATGCCACCGACCAGGAAGTACAACGCGCGCAGGCCCAACATGGCGAAGGTGACGGCGCTGAAGATGATGAACACGTGCCGGGTCACCCCGAAGATCGCCGGGATCGAGTCGAACGCGAACAGCAGGTCGGTCGCCTCGATCAGGATCAGCACGGCGAACAGGGGTGTGGCGAGTCGTTTGCCGTTCTTGCGGGTGAACAGGTGCTGACCGTCGAAGTCGTCGGTGGAGGGCACGATGCGACGCACGACCCGCAACGTGACACTGTTCTGCGGGTCGACCTCGTCGTCGGAACCGAACGCGAGCTTGGCGGAGGTGTACAGCAGCACCACGCCGAAGATCCCCAGGGTCACCGCGAAGGTCTCCACCAGAGCGACCCCGGCGAAGATGAACGCGGCCCGCAACGCGATCGCGCCGAACACACCCCAGAACAGGACCCGGAACTGGTACTCGGCCGGGACGGCGAAGTAGCTCAGGATCACCGCCCACACGAACACGTTGTCGACCGACAGCGACTGTTCGATCAGGAACGCAGCCAGATACTCGCCGACCGCGGCGCCCTTGTGGCCCGGGTCGGCGAGCAGGTAGACGATTCCGGTGAACGCGAACCCGATCGAGATCCACACCGCGGATTCGATGCCGGCTTCGCGCAGGCTGATCTTGTGGGCACGCCGGTGGAACAACAGCACGTCGATCAGCAACAACGCGACCACGAAGACGACGAGTGCGATCCAGTGCCACGGTTCGACCGACATCTCGACCTGGCCGGAGGAGCCGGCGGCGAGCAGCGGGATGTGGGACATCGGGGTCGTGCCTTTCACCGTCAACGCGGGGGATGGAAGATACGACCGCTGATCGGTCGGTCCACAATACCGTTCCGTCGTCGGTGGACCGATCCGCCGCTCCGGACACCGCCCGGAACGACGACGACCCGCCCTTCGAAGTGGCGACCAGGTGATCTGCGGCACACCGCAGGCTCCGCTGAGAGCTGCTG
>CAZVFF010000199.1:0-5022 GCA_964626395.1 uncultured Iamiaceae bacterium
AACCGTACGGTCCCGCCGATTGGATCCTGGGCCGCGACGTCCGTGCCTGGTTGGAGGCGATGTACCTGGGTCCGGTGACCGTGCAACCCGACGTGTTCACACCCGACGTGCTGGACCGGTACATCGAGGTGTTCAGCCGACCCGGCGCGATCACCCCACCGTTGGACTACTACCGCAACATGGACGCCAACTGGCACGCCGCCGCGGAGCTGGACGAACGGATCGACCTGCCCGCGTTGATGATCTCGACCACCGGCGACCCGGTACTGACCCCGGCGATGACCGAGGGCATGGAGGAACGGGTACCGGACCTGGAACGGGTCGTGATCGACCGGTGCGGGCATTGGACCCAGCAGGAACGACCCGACGAGACCAACGCGGCCCTGATCGGGTTCTGCGACCGGGTGTTCAACCGGGGAGGCGCCGGTACAGACGGGCCGGACGGCCCACCGTCCCACGGCTGACCACGTCGAGCGCCTCGAGACGGGGCAACATCGCCCGTCGGAACGTGTCCTTCTGCAACGGGTGACCGGCGATCGCCTCGTGGAGGCGGCGCAGGTCCAGGATCGTGAAACCGTCGTCCACCAGTCGGTACGGGTCGGGCCGTTCGGCGTACCGGCCCCGGAGTTCCGCCAATGCCGCGACGACGATCGACTCGTGGTCGAAGGGCAGGCGCAGCTGACCGCCCGGCAGCTCCAGCACCGAACCCGCCGCAGACACGGCTCTCTCCGAGGGTACGGCCCGGCCGCGAACCGGGGCGAGGCACACCTCGCCCGGGTCGGGGTGCGTCGCCACCTGACCGGCACGGACGACATCGAGGTGCGCGACCGACAGCACCCAGCCACGCGCGTCACGGTCCGGGTCGTCCATGACCCGAAGTTGGGTCGGGGCGAGTCCCTCGATGCCGCACTTGTCGGCGAGGGTCCGTTGCACCGCCGCGTCGAGGCGTTCCCGTTCCCGTACGAAGGAGCCGGGCAAGGCCCAGGTGCCGGTCTCGGTGCGACCGGTGCGGCGCCACAACACCGCGGCCAGGCGCCCGTCGACCACGGCGAACACGGCGACGTCGACCGCGACCGACGGGCGCGGGAAGTCGGCCAGGTCGGTGCGTTCGGACGCCACATCGCGAGGTGTCACACCGGTCAACCTAATTGGATCACGCTTGCGTCAACGGTCGTCGGATGAACACGGTCGTTCCCCGGGGTCCGGTCGACACCGGGATCAGTCGGTGTCGAGGGACTCCATGAGCGTCGCGTAACCGGGCAGCGAACGCACCGACGCCAGGTCCTCCTCACCTTCGATCAGTCCGGGCGCGTGGAAACCGGCCTCGACGGCCCGACCCAGCCACGACAGGCCCGCCTCGGGGTCGCCGGCTTTCGCCCACGAACAGGCGACCTCGTACGCGGACTGCGCGACACTCCGCCGCCCGTCGCCGACCAGGCGCTCCCCCACCAGCGCCGCGTCGCGGTACGCGCCGGTGAAGTGCAGATGGTTCTGCAACTGGGCCGTCGCGTCGACACCGTCGTCGGATCCGGACAACAACCGTTCAGCGAGTGGGACCGAGATGTCGGCATTGCCGATCACCCGGGCCACCACCAGGTTGGGTGGGGTCGCGGCGGCCGCGAACGCCTGGGCGAACAGCCTCACGGCCTCGTCGGTGCGTCCCTGTGCGGCGGCGATCGACGCCGACAGGTGCGGGCTGACCCCACCGCGTCCGGTCGCCTCCAACAACAGACTCTCGGCTTCGGTGGCGTCACCCCGGCGCAACGCGTCCCAGGCGGCCGCCTCCAGACGCTCGGGATCGACCGACCGCGCCACGGGGCGCGGCGGCGGGGACGGAACAGCGTGCAGGTCGGCGCCACCACGCCGTCGACGTTTCTTCTTCTTGCGTTCCGGTCGCCGTGGCCGGGGCGGTTCGGGCGCCCGGTAGGACCCGTAGGGACCGTCGGACCCACCGCCGGCGAACCCCCGGCCACCCCCGATGAAGCCTTCCTGCATCGCCTCGGCCAGGTTCATCAACGCCAGCATCACGAGGAAGATCGCCGCGAACGAATGTCCCGACATGAACAGCAGCACCGCCGCGATCCCGCCGGCACCCAGCGACGCGAACCGGGCGGTCCGCAGACCCCACAGGGTCCGGGTGACCTGCCCACCGTCGAGCGGCAACAACGGCAACAGGTTCGCCACCGACCACCACAGGTTGATGTACCCGATCTGGTAGACGACCAGGTACCACTCGAAGGACCCGGTCCACTCGAACACCCGATCGCGCAGCAGGATCGCGGGGATCCCCAGGAACGCCATCGCGGCGGCCACGCCCGACAGGCTGACCACCACCGATTTCCACTTGGGCAGCTCCCGTTGACCGTGGGTGAGCCCCCAGAACGCGGTGAGGGTGATCGACGGACGCTGACCGTAGACCCGGTATGCGATCGCGTGACCCAGTTCGTGCACCAGGATCGACACGAACACGATCGCGATCCAGATCCCGAGGAACACCAGGCGGTTCCCGGGCCAGGAACGGATCAGGCTCGAACCCAACAGTGCGGCGATCAGGAAGAACGGCCACTCCACGCGCACCGGGATCGACCCGAGACGCAGATGGTGACGGTCGGCCATCGCGCCAGCGTAGAGGTCGGACCGACAGGGGGTCGGGTCCGTCGCCCGCCGGGCGCCGTGCCGGGGCGGGATCGTCCCCGGGTGGGGGAACCCGTAGCATCGTCGGTCGTGACCAGCGAGCTTCCCCGGGGCGCCGCGAAGGAGCAGGCGGTGCGCACCATGTTCGACCGGATCGCGCCCCGTTACGACCTGATGAACCGGCTGATGACGTTCCGACTGGACGTCGGCTGGCGCAAACGCACCGTGCAACGCCTCGGTCTGGCCCACGGATCCCGGGTGCTCGACGTGGCCTGCGGAACCGGTGATCTGTGCCGGGACCTGGTCCGTGCCGGCCACCGGCCCGTCGGGGTGGACTTCTCCCACGGCATGCTGGCGGCCGCCCGGACCGGGGCGCCGCTGGTCAACGGCGACGCACTGCGGTTGCCGGTGGCCGACGGGTCCGTCGACGGGTACACCTGCGGGTTCGCGTTGCGGAACTTCGTGGCGTTGGAACCGGTGTTCACCGAAGCCGCCCGCGTGCTGCGTCCCGGCGGGCGGATCGCGTTGTTGGAGGTCGCGACCCCACCGAACCCGCTGATGCGGTTCGGTCACGCCGTCTACTTCGGCCACGTCGTGCCCCGCATCGGCGCGTTGTTGTCCGACGCCGATGCGTACCGCTACCTGCCCGATTCGGTCGAGTACCTGCCCCCCACCGACGAACTGGTGACAATGGTCGCCGACGCCGGATTCGACCGGGTGGTGCGGGCCGAGCTGACCGGTGGGATCGCGCAGCTGATCACCGCGACCCGCCGATGACGGGCGTCGTCACCCGGCGGGTCGACGGACCGGTCGACCTGTTCGACGTCGCCGGCGACGACGGCTGGGTTCTCACCCGGGACGGGGTGGGTGTCGCCGGGCGTGGCACCTTCGCACGGGTCGACGCCGCCCACATCACCGGCGTGCTCGCCGGACTGGGGGATCGGGTGTGCGCGATCGGCGCGCGCCCGTTCGACCCGTCGGCCCCCTGGGACCTGGTGATCCCCGCGCACCAGGTGCGCATCGACCCGGACGGCACGGTGACCGAGACCCACCTCGGCGACCCCCGCGCACCCGTCACCGACCCGATCCGGGCGGACACGACCGACGTCGACACCGGCGACGTGCGGATCCGACCGGTCGAGGACCCCGCCGACTGGATGCGGCGGGTGGTCGAAGCGACCGACCTGATCCGCGCCGGCGCCGCGGACAAGATCGTGCTGGCCCGCGCGGTCGACGCCATCGGCGCGGCCCCGTTCGCCCCGCGACGGATCGCGGAACGTCTCGCGGGGCGCTTCGCCGGCTGCTACATCTTCCGTGTCGACGGTCTGGTCGGGGCGAGCCCGGAACTGCTGGTCGAACGGACCGGGTCGACGGTACGGTCCCAACCGATGGCGGGCAGCGCGCAACGCGACGCCGACCCGGACCGCGACGACGCGCTGCAGGCCGAACTGTTCGCGTCCCCCACCTACCGGCACGAACACCAGCTCACGATCGACATGGTGCACGACACGTTGCTCGACTACACCAGCTACCTGGACTTCGAACCCGAACCGTCGATCGTCGCGCTCGCCAACGTCGCCCACCTGGCCACCCGGGTGGAGGGTGAACTTTCCGACCCGCCCGCGTCGGTGCTCGAACTGCAACAGGCGTTGCACCCCACCCCGGCCGTGTCGGGCCGGCCCCGGGACGCTGCGGTCGCCGCGATCCGGCGTCTGGAATCGACCGAACGGGACCGGTACGCCGGCACGATCGGCTGGGTCGACGGCGCCGGCAACGGCACCTGGGCGGTCACGATCCGCTGCGCCCAGATCGACCCCCACGACCCGCGTCGGGTGCGGGTCCACGCCGGTTGCGGGTTGGTCGCCGATTCCGAACCGGAGCGGGAACTCGCCGAATCCGAAGCGAAACTGCAGGCGCTGCTCGGGGTGCTGGCGCCGTGAACGTCGCATTCTGCCGGACGTTGGTGGACGAGTGGGTCCGGTCCGGGGTCACCGACGCGGTCGTCTCGCCGGGGTCGCGGTCCACGCCGATGGCCCTCGCCGTCGCCGAACGGCTGCACACCCGGGTGGTCCTCGACGAACGTTCCGCTTCGTTCACGGCCGTCGGCGTGGCGCTCGCCTCGGGCCGCCCGACGGTGCTGGTTTGCACCAGTGGCACCGCCGCCGCCGAGTACCACGCCGCGGTCGCCGAGGCTTCGGCGGCGTTCGTGCCGCTCGTCGTGTGCACCGCCGACCGTCCCGCCGAGTCGTGGGACGTCGGCGCTCCCCAGACGATCGACCAGAACGGCCTGTACGGCACCGCGGTGCGCTGGTCCCACACGGCCACCCCGCCGAGCGGTACCGCCGCGCACACCTGGCGGGCGTTGGCGGCCCGGACGGTTTTCGAAGC
>CAZVFF010000200.1:0-4983 GCA_964626395.1 uncultured Iamiaceae bacterium
CGTCGCGGCGAACATCGCGTACGGGCTGCCGGGTGGTTGGAGCCGTTGGGTGTCTCCGACGGTCCGCCGGACCCGCGCGGCGTGGGTGTCGGAACTGCTCGAGATGGTGGGTCTGCCCGGCACCGGCCGGCGTCGGCCCGACGAGCTGTCCGGGGGCCAACAGCAACGCGTCGCGCTCGCGCGGGCTCTGGCCCCCGAACCCGCCGCGATCCTGCTGGACGAGCCGTTCTCGGCGTTGGATACCGGGCTGCGGGTGGAGTTGCGCGAAGAGGTGTGCGGCCTGCTGCGCGACTTGGGTACGACCACGGTGCTGGTCACCCACGACCAGGGCGAGGCGTTGTCGTTGGCCGATCACGTGGTGATCCTGCGCGACGGTGCGGTCGTGCAGGCGGGAAGCCCCGACACCGTCTACACGCGTCCCGTCGACGCCGCCACCGCCGACCTGCTCGGTGACGTCGTGCTGTTGCCTGCGGCCACCGACGTGGCCGGCGCGCGAGCGGCGTGTCTGTTGGGTGACGTGGCGATCACCGAATGTCCCCTGGGGTGCGAGGGCGGCGGCGACTGCCTGGTCGTGTTGCGCCCCGAACAGCTCGACCTGGGCGACACCGGGCTGCCCGCCACGGTGACCGCCACCAGTTTCTTCGGTCACGACGGCATGGTGCACCTGGCCGTGGACGGCCTCGCCGGGCCGCTGCTGGTGCGCACCATGGGTGCGCTTCCCGCGGTGGGGGACCGGGTCCACGTCACGGTCGCCCCCGGTACGGTCGCCCATGCGGTGCCGCTACCCGGTTCGGTCGCACGCGAACCCGTAACGGTCTGAGTCGGATCCTCCGGCCCGAACCGGTCCGGTCGGGTCAGTCCAACTGTTTCAGGGTCCGACGCGCCAGGATCGCCGCGGGGACCGCCGCGATCAGCATGAGGGTCACCCCGTAGGGCGCGGCGGCGGTGAAATCGAGCACCTCGCCGTTGGTGGTCGCCCACAGGGTGGTCGACAGCGTGTCCATCCCGGTGGGGTGCAACAGCAACGTGGTCGTCAGTTCCTTCTCCACCTCGATGAGCACCAGCAGCGCCCCGACCGCGACGCCGGGCGCGGCCAGCGGGAAGGTGATCCGCAGGGTGCTGCGCCACGGTGAATCGCCCAGTGACCGGGCGACGTGTTCGTACCGGCGTGAGGCGCGGGCCAACCCCACGAACTCCGAGGACACCGCGAGCGGCAGGAACATGATCACGTACGCCGAGATCAGCATCGTCGAGGTCAGATACAGCGGGTGCAGCCAGTTCACCCCGATGTACACCAACGCCAGCGCGAGGATCACCCCGGGCAGCGCGTGCGCGATCCAGATCCCGCGTTCAGTCAGCGACGACAACGCGCCGGGATGACGCGCCGCGAGGTACGCCACCGGGAAACCCACGACGATCGCCACGACCGCCGCGGCGACCCCCAGTTCGGTGGTCACCAGGGTTGCCCGACCCAGTTCGTCCCACGGGATCCCCGGCCCGCCCGCACGCACGGCACGTGACAGCCCCGTCACGGCCACGTAGATCGGAACCCCCCACGCGCCGACGAGCAACGCGACCGACCCGACCAGGAACAGCGGGGTGGTCCACCCCAGCCGCCACGCTCGCGGCGGACGGGGCGTCCCCGAGCCGGTGCGGACCGAACGGGAGCGACCCCGCACCAGTGAATCGACCGCGATGACCAGGATCGACACGGCCGCCAGGATGATCGACAGCGCCCGGGCCCCGTCGGGGTCCCCGAACGCGGTGATGCGCTGGACGATCGCGGTGGTCAGCGTGGGAAAGCTCAGCATCTGCACGGCGCCGAACTCGGCGAACATGTGCAGTGCGATGATCAACCCGCCGAGCGCGATCGCGGGGCGCAGGTGGGGTAGCGTCACCCGCACGAACGTGCCGACCGGACCCTGGCCGAGCGACCGTGCGGCCTCCTCCTGGGCCGGATCCACGTTGCGCAGCGCCGCGACGGTGGGCAGGAAGACGTACGGGTAGGTGGCGAAGGTCAGCACCATGACCGAACCGCCGTACCCGAACAGTGCCGTCGAGGTGGGTGCGTACCGCAGGCTGAGCGCCACCCAGGTGTAGGAGCTCACGAACCCGGGCACCGACAGCGGCAGGATGAACAACACCGTGAACAGGCGTCGGAACGGCAGGTTCGTGCGGACCACCAGCACCGCCAGACCGACGCCCAGCACCGTCGATGCGACCGACACGCCCACGGCCAACTGGATCGTGTGCCACAGCAGTTCGGAAACGCCCGGTTTGGCGAGTTCGCCGAACAGGCGCCCGACGGAGAACCCGTCGTCGACGAACAGGTAGACGAACGGCGCCAACGACGCCGCGGCGACGACGAGCGCCGCGGTGGAGACGACGAACGGCGGCCGGACGCGGCGGATGCGCCCCCCACGATCGGGGGGCGCATCCGCTGGTGGTTCGGCTTCGGTCAGGGGCGACATGGTCCGGTCCGCCCGTCCGTACCGTTCCGACGCGACACGTCGCTGCTCACCCGACCCGGAGCGCCGAGGACCGACGTGTCAGTTGATGCCGGCCTGTTGGATCAGTTCGGCGGCCGCGGCGGTGTTCGCGAACACCGACTGGTCCACGTCGGGGGCCACGAGCTCTTCCACCGACGGCACACCGTCGATCGCGCTCGCGGTGCCTTCGGCGACGGGGATCTGCGCACCGGAGGTCTCGGCGTCGGCGTCACCGATGATGGCCTGGCCGCCGTCGGGGTCCACCAGCCATTCCAGGAACGTCTCGGCCGCATCGACCTTGTCCGACGACGCCGGGATCCCCGCGCCCGAGGTGAGCAGCAGCCCGCCGGCATCGGGTTCGGAGAAGTAGTGGATCTTCGAGGTCAACGCGTCCGGACCACCCTCGGTCTGGGCGAGACGCCACCAGTAGTAGTGGTTCGACAACCCGAACGCGTGCTGTCCGGCCTCGACGGTGTCGCGGACCTTGCCGTTCTTGTGCTCGTTCACCCCGTTGGCCGCGATGGCCTCGAGCCATTCGAGGGTGTCCTCCTCGCCGATCTCGTCGATCAGGTAGCTGACGGTGGCCACGAACGCACCGGAGGGGGCGTAGGCGAACTCGCCCTTCCACTTCGGGTCGGTGAGGTCCAGGATCGACTCGGGCAGCTCGTCCTCGGCGATCAGGTCGGGGTTGTAGTAGATGACCCGGGAGCGTGCCGCGTAGGGCACCCAGTCGCCCGAGGAGGGCACGAGTCGTTGGTCCACGGCACCGAGGATGTCCTCGGGCAGGGCGGTCAGCAGCCCTTCGCTCGACAGTCGGGCCATGGGCCCGGGCTCCTCCGACAGGAACAGGTCGGCGCTGGTCCGGTCGCCCTCGGTGATGATCTGGTTGGCCAGGTCGGCGTCCTCGCCGTCCCGGATGGACAGGTTGATCCCGGTTTCGGCAGTGAATGCATCACCCAGGTTCTCGATGAGTTCCTTGTGGTTCCCGGTGTAGACGGTGAGGGTGACGTTCTCGGTGGTCGACGTCGCGGCGGAGGTGTCGTCCGGGTCGGAGGCCGTCGAACCCGACGACGAGCAGCCGACCAGGACCGCGGCCGCGACGAGTGCCGCGGTGACGGCCAGGAACCGGCGGAGGGGGGATCGCATGATGTCGGGTACCTTTCAGCCGGGGTCTGCGGCGCGGAGCACGTCACAGCACATGTAAGGCATGCCTGATGAAGTTTGGCAACGCGGCCGCACAAAATGCAAAGGGCCCGGGATGCGGCACGGTGGCGGGCCCCGCCGTGAACCGGTTCGGCGCGTTGTCGCCCGCGGGCGACCCGGTCGGGGTCACCGCGGACCGGTGACGGCACACGGTCGGTGGATGGACGCTGGTCAGCCCAGCAGCGCGCGGTAGCGGGCCGCGTCGGCGGCGGAGAACGCGCACAGCGTCACGGTCGCGACCCGGGTGTCGGTTGCGGCCGTCGTCGAGACCGCGATGCGTGCCGCGGCGTCCTTCGGATAGCCGTACACCCCGGTGGAGATCGCCGGGAAGGCCACGGTGGCCGCCCCCAGCTCGTCGGCCACCTCCAGGCTGCGCCGGTAACAGGAAGCCAGCAGTTCGGCTTCGCCGTGGCCACCGCCGTGCCAGACGGGCCCGACGGTGTGGATCACCCACCGGCACGGCAGGTCGTAGGCACCGGTGGGTTTCGCGTCGCCGGTCGCGCACCCGTCCAGCGTGCGGCACTCGTCCAGCAGGCCCGGGCCGGCGGCGCGGTGGATGGCACCGTCGACACCACCGCCGCCGAGCAACGAGTTGTTCGCGGCGTTCACGATCGCGTCCACGGCCAGGGTCGTGATGTCGGCTTCGGCGACGACGATGTCCACGGCGCGGACCCTACAGAGCCGTGGAAGGATCCGCTCGGGTGTTTCCGCCGGTTCGGGTCCCCAACGGCCCGGTAGCCTCGCCGACATGGGCATCTACACCGACCGGATCCTTCCCCGGGTGATCGACGTCGTCCTGGGTGGCCCCCGGTTCGGGAAACTGCGGGCCCGGGCGATGCAGGGCGTGGACGGTGACGTGCTCGAGATCGGTTTCGGGTCGGGCACCAACGTGCCGTGGTATCCCGACGGCGTCACCTCGGTGGTGGCCGTGGATCCGTCGACGGTCGGCCGGCAACTGGCCGCGAAACGGATCGCCGCGTCGGACGTGCCGATCCGGTTCGCGGGGTTGGACGGTGACCGCCTCGACCTGCCGGACGCATCCTGTGACTCGGCGGTGAGCACCTTCACGTTGTGCACCGTCCCGGATGAACTCGCGACCCTGGCGGAGATCGCCCGGATCCTGCGTCCCGGCGGTCGGTTGTTCTTCCTGGAACACGGACGTTCCGACGATGCCCGGGTGGCGCGCCGTCAGGACCGTTTCGACGGGGTCCAGCAACGCATCGCCGGTGGATGCCACCTGACCAGGGACCACACCGCGGTGCTCGAGCAGGCCGGTTTCGCCGACATCGAC
>CAZVFF010000201.1:0-4119 GCA_964626395.1 uncultured Iamiaceae bacterium
CACGGCCACGGCGGCGATCACGAGGACGGCGGCCAGCCGCCACCGTGCGCGGCGGAAGATCCGGGTGAAGGTGAAACGCGGGCCCATCCCGTCTAGTGTGACCGGGCGGAGTCCGCGCGCTGCCGGCGCCCCTGCCGAAAACGGCGCTGACCCGCGCGTCGCCGGCCCTCAGGCGCCGTGCCCGACGCCGCCCGCGCCGGCCGGCTCGCTGTATTCGATCGCCACCAGCCGGTCGTGGCCACCGCAGATCAGGACCGCCGGGCCGGGGGCCAGGTGTTCCAATGCGGCGGCGGTGGCCGACGGGTTCGACCCGAGCGCATCGTCGATCCAGGTGATCCCGTCGCGGCTCGCGATCGTGTGGAACCGTCCCGGCAGGTCCGGGTACGCGGCGGCCAGCGCGGTGCCGAGCTCGTTCCCGTCTGGGACGTCCACACCCCGCAGTGCCGCTTCGGCCCGCACCGCGGTGACCGCCAGCGCGACGTTGCGGAGCCGGTGGTCCGCGCCCGCGGGCGCGTGCACCTGCTCGACGGTCGACGCGAGCGGTTCGTCCAACGGCGTGTCGGCCAGCGTGAACCGGTGGACGGGCGGGGTCCCGTCGCCCTGGGCGGCTTCGACGATACGCAGCTTGTCGCGGTGGTAGGTGGCCACGCCGCCGTGCCAGTCCAGGTGGTCCTCGGCCAGCAGGGTCAACACGACGATCTCGCCGGTGGCGACCAGATCTGCGCCGTGGTAGCTGGACAGTTCCGCCACGACGACCGCGTCGGTGGTCGGGTCGACGCTCCAGGCGACGGTGCCGATGTTGCCGACCAGCTCGTGGTCCAACCCGACCATCCCGAGCCCTTCGGCGATGAGCGTCGCGGTCGACGATTTGCCCTTGGTGCCGGTCACCGCGATCGTGCCGGGTCCACCCCGGATCGCCAACCACAACCCGGTCGGGGTGGTCGCCAGCCGGGCGTTCGCGCACAGCCGGTCCACGTCGGAGCGGTGGCGGGGGAACCCGGGGCTGCGCAACACCACCTCGGCGCCGTCGGGAACGTCGTCCAGGATCGCCGCGTCGTCGACACCGTGATCGGCCAACGTGCCACGACGTTCCTCGCCGATGTCGGCGGGTTCGACGACCCGGATGCGCCCCACTCCGGCGGTCCGCAGGTGGGGCAGCACGGTGAGGGTTTCGACCCCGACGCCGAGCAGCACGACGTCGGCACCGGCGAGGTCGTCGAGCTGCATCAGGCTCCGTCCCGGAAGGCCCGCCGCGCGACGGCGTCCAGCACCGCGTCGATCGGTCCGCGGAACTCGGCGGGCACCCGGTCCTCGCCGGCGGGGGCGACGAGCGCGGCCAGGTCCGTACCCGAGGCTCCGGCGACCAGGCGGGCCTCCTCGCCGAGCGAACGGACCAGCAGCGTGTCGCGCCAGCCGTCCAGGTCGGTCAACCGTGCCAGCGCGATCGCCGATTCGGCCAGTTCGCCGACACAGTCGAACGGTTTGTCGGTCCACAAGGCCCGCACCCCGTCGTGCTGGGCGGGGTCGTCGAGCAGGTTGCCGCCGAACATCCGGGTCGCTTCGTCCACGTTCAGGAACGGGGCGAACGACACGAACGTGAACCGGCACTTGGCGCAGTCCAGACACCAGTGCGGGTCCGGGTCCGGGTTGGTGATGCTGAACGCCCGGTTGCACGACAGGATCGCGTTGCGCAAGTCGCCCCGGGTGGCGAGCGCACCGGCGATCGCCAGTTCCGAGAACCGCCGCACCGACGACCAGTAACGCACACCGGTGGGGGCGAGCGCTGCGGCGAGGGCGGTCTCGAACACGAACGTCTTGGAGTACTGGTGGTTCACCGGCACACCGTCGCGGAACAGGGTGGGTTCCTCGGCGGAACGTTCGTTCGCGATGACCACGTCGCGTCGACCGACCAGCGCGGCGATGATCGCGGACACCGACGAGTTGATCGCGGTGATCGGCACGTGCCCGTTCCAGCCCCCCTCCCCGGTGCGGGTCGCCAGCAACGGATCGAGCGTGCGGGTCATCTCCAGCAACGGCCGGCCCACCGCGGCGGCGGAACGGCGGTGCACCGGTGTCGCGTGGATCGAGAACGCCAACGGTTCGGTACCGGCGTCGGTGAGCACGTCCAGGGTGAGGGTGGAGTCCTTGCCGCCCCCGAAGGGAACCAGCGGGCCGCGGTCGTGGCTCGCCGGGTCGGCGAACAGGTCGGTCGGTTCGGACGGGGTGCCGGCGGCCGTGTCGATCGTGATCGGCAACGGCACGTCCAGGTCGTTGCGCACGGCGAGTTCGCGCAGGCCGTGGTCGTACAGGTGTGCGGCCAGTGCGGTGACCGTCGGGTGCAACGGTCGGGGCGAGACGATCCGGCCCGGCAGGGTGAGCTTGTAGTAGCTCACCCCGGTGCACAGGTGCGCCACGTCCAGCAGGTGCTGGATCGACGGATGCGACGGGTCGACGACCGGGTCGACCGGTTCGGTGAGCGTGAAGGTCTCGGTGAACGTGTCGTCACCGACGGTGTAGGTGAACACCACGGTTCCCGAGTCCACGTCGAGGTGGCGTTCGGTCAGCTCGAGTGGCGCGGCCGGGGCAGTCATGGGTCGGTCAATCGTACCGCCGACCCGGTCACCGCTCGTGGCTCGCGCTCACCCGTTCTTTGCACGGTGGACTCCACGGGTGCCCGTCGGCGGTGCAAAGAACGAGGCCGGACCGACGTGACCGACCGGCGGGCGCTACGCGAGGTCGAGGATGTCGGCGATCGTCTCGCGCACCGATGCGAGCAGACCGGGTCCGATGTTGCCGCGCACAGCGAGGACCCGTGTGGTGGAGACGCCTCTGATGTGCTGGCACTGTGCGGCCGAGGTGAGCCCGAGGCCGTTGCCGTCGTCCGCGGTGATCGTGATCTCCGAGTCGAAGGGCCGCAGCGTGCTCGTCAACGGCACGATGTGGACGATCGACGGCGACCGGTCCAGAATCCGTTGGCTCGTGACGAGGACGACCGGATGGGGGAACCCGGCTTCGGAACCCTGGGGGACGCCCAGATCGATGTCGAGGACGTCACCCGAGGTCAGCATCGAGCCAGGCCACTTCGTCGTCGCGTAACTCCGTGGCCAGGTCCGCGCCGATACGGTCCTGGCGCAGTGCGCGCACGGCGATCGTGACCGTCTCACCGACGGTGGTGTCGAGCTTCGCGGCGAGCCGCTTCAGCTCGTTGTGGGTGGCCCGGTCGATGCGGACACTCGTGCTCTGCATGCAGAACAGCATACAGCCGGAGAGTCGGTGTGGCGCCCGCGCAGGGGACGAGTCGACAGGCGACTTCGGACAATGGGCACGGTGGCCCGCCCCCACCCGTTCTTTACCCGGCGGATGCCACGGGTGCCCGTCGCGGGTGCAGAGAACGGCGGGGGGTCAGTGACCGCGGCGGATCCATTCGGCCAGGTCGGGGGCCTCGGCGCCGATCGTGGTGGTGTCGCCGTGGCCGGTGTGCACGACGGTCTCCGGCGCCAGGGTCAGCAGCCGTTCACGGATCGACACGATGATCTCGTCGAAGTTCGAGAAGCTGCGCCCCGTGGCACCGGGGCCGCCGCAGAACAGCGTGTCGCCGCTGAACAGGTGCCCGTCGCCGTCGGACAGGCAAACGCACCCGGGGGAGTGGCCCGGCGTGTGGAGCACACCCAGTTCGGCGCCGCCGGCGCGCAGCACGTCACCTTCGGCCAGCTCGGCGTCCGGGGCGGCGTCGGGGTAGACGACGTCCCAGAGCATCCGGTCGGCCGGGTGCAACAGGATCGGCGCGTCGACCAGGTCCTGCAGTGCACGGGCCGCGTTGATGTGGTCGTTGTGACCGTGGGTCAACGCGATCGCGGTGACCCGGCGGCCGTTGACCGCTTCGGCGATCGGTGCGGCGTCGTGGGCGGCGTCGACGACCAGCACCTCGGTGTCGTCGCCGATGAGCCAGATGTTGTTGGTGACCTCCCACTCACCCCCGTCGAGGGCGAAGATCCCGTCGGTGGTTACCAGTTCGATCGTGCTCACAGCTGTCCGGTGTCCTTCCATTTTCTGAAATTCGGAGCGGTCCGACCCGCCGGGGACGATTTCGCTCCGACTTTCGTTGGGGCGGGGGTGGGG
>CAZVFF010000201.1:4129-4478 GCA_964626395.1 uncultured Iamiaceae bacterium
AGGCGCGGGGGCCCGCCCCGCGGGGCCCCTGTCCCCCCCGAAGTGCGGGGGGGGGGGGGGGGGGCCCGGCGGGGAGGTCGTTGCCGGGGTCACAGGACCACCACGCTGCGCAACACCTCACCGCGTTGCATCCTGGCGAACGCGTCGTCGATGTCGTCCAGACGGATCGTCTCGGACACGAACGCGTCCAGATCGAGCCGGCCCTGCAGGTACAGGTCGGTCAGGAGCGGGAAGTCCCGGCTGGGCAGACAGTCCCCGTACCAGCTGGGCTTCAGTGCCCCGCCGCGGCCGAAGAAGTCGAGCATCGGCAGGTCGGGGAACGCCATGTCGGGTGTGGGCACCCCCACCT
>CAZVFF010000201.1:4495-4973 GCA_964626395.1 uncultured Iamiaceae bacterium
GCCAGGTCGCGGGCGTAGAACGCCTGTTTCAACACCGCCGGGTTGCCCACGGCCTCGATGCACACGTCGGCACCGAACCCGCCGGTCGCGGCCTGCACCGCTTCGATCGGGTCCACCACCGAGGCATCCACGGTGTGGGTCGCGCCGAACGCTTCGGCGGTGATCAGCTTGGCCGGGTCCAGGTCGACGGCGATGATCGTGGTCGCCCCGGCCAGACGGGCACCGACGATCGCCGCGTCGCCGACCCCGCCGCAGCCGAACACGGCCACCGAATCGCCGGGTTGGACGTTCCCGGTGTGCATCGCGGCGCCGATGCCGGCCATGATCCCGCAGCCCAACAGTCCGACCGCGGCCGGGGTGGCGGCCGGGTTCACCTTGGTGGCCTGGCCGGTCGCGACCAGGGTTTTCTCGCAGAACGCGCCGATCCCCAGGGCCGGGGACAGCTCGGTGCCGTCGGTCAGCGTCATCTTCTGCGTGG
>CAZVFF010000202.1:0-4875 GCA_964626395.1 uncultured Iamiaceae bacterium
TCTCCTCGTCCCGGGTGGACGGGACGGCCCGACGACGCCGCATCAGTGTCGGGGCCCGGATGCTTCGGCGATCAACCACGGGAACGCCTTCACGACCCGGACCCGGTCGAAGGATCCCCCCAGGAGCGCCTCGAGCCGTTTCGGGGTGAAGAACTGGACGTGTTCGGGGTCGTTGCCGAACCGTCTGATGTTCTTGCCCCGCCCGAGGTTCCCCAGACGGAACCACGGTTCCCACGGCACCGACACCACGCACCGACCGCGGCAGACGCGGGCCAGTTCGGCGACGGCGGGTTCGTCGGTGACCAGATGTTCGAGGACCTCGATGCTGGTGACCAGGTCCGCGCAACCCGTGGCGATCGGTACCATCCCGGCGTCCGCGACGACCGGGTGCAGTCCGGTGAGACGATCCCGGGCGACGAGGGCCTTGTCGTGGCGGTACTCGACCCCGAACGCACGGTGACCGTCGGGCAGGAACCGTTCCAGCGACAGACCTTCGCCGACGCCGACGTCGACGACGACGTCGGCCTCGGCGACCGGGCCGACGACGTCACGCAGGATCCCGGTCCAGCGGTCCAGCAGGCGGGCCACGACCGGGTTGGTGGACGCGTACTTCTTCGCGTCCTGTCCGGCGGCCTGCTCGGGGGCCCCGGGGGCCAGACCGATCGGGGCGCTTGTTGCAGGTCGGGGTCGTTCGTCGTTCATGGTTCGGCCTCCACGACCGTGGCGTCCAGGTTGCGTCGGCGTCGCATGTTGACGACCAGTTCCGCGATCAGCCCCATCGAGATCATCTGCACCGCGACCACGACCAGGAACACGCCGATCAGCAGGGCGGGCCGGTTCCCGACCGGGTCGCCGACGATCTTGATGGCGAGCATCCACAACAACAGGGCGGTGCCGACCGCCCCCATGATGATGCCCGCGCCACCGAACAGGTGGAACGGTCGTGCGGTGTAGGTGGTGAGGAACTTGACGGTGATGAGGTCGAGGAACCCCCGCCAGAAACGAGCCCGCCCGAACTTGGTCTCGCCGTGGCGGCGTTCGTGGTGGGCGATCGGTTCCTCGCCGACCGCGTAGCCGGACCAGTTCGCGAGCACCGGTATGTACCGGTGCAGTTCGCCGTACATCTCCACCGACCGGGCCAGGTCCCCGCGCATGACCTTCAGGCCGCTGTTGAAGTCACGCAGGTCGAGCCCGGACACGATCGCGGTGGTCCGGTTGTAGATCCGCGACGTGTTGCGTTTGATGAACCGGTCGTGCCGGTTCCGGGCGCGGGATCCGGTGATCAGATCCAGGTTGCGTTCGTCGAGCAGTTCGACCAGTCGGGGCACCTCGGTGGGGTCGTCCTGGCCGTCGGCGTCCATCAACACGACGATCTCGCCGCTCACGCGGGCCAGCCCGGCACTCAGTGCCGCTGACTTGCCGGCGTTGCGACGCAGCCGGATGTGCCGGACCCGCGGGTCGTCGATGCTGCGCATCAATTCGGGTGTGCCGTCGGTGGAGCCGTCGTCGACGACGACCAGTTCGGCATCACCCGCGATGCCGTCCAGCATGGCGAGCGTTTCGGGGATCAGCTCGGCGAGGTTCTCGCATTCGTTGTACGCCGGCATGAGCACCGACAGCGCCGTCGCCAAACCTCGCCCTTCCTCGTGGACCGTGCCCGACGGTTGTCCGGGCCGACACGATGCTACAGAACCGGGCCGGACCCACGGACCCGGGGACGGCGCTCGGCGGCAGGACCGTCGCCGACCCGGTCGGGGCCGGGTACGATCCGCCACCCGGAAGGACATCGTCCGAAACCGGTTAGCCTGGCTGCGGACCGGTCCGGGGAGACCATTCGGACCGGAGGAGGCCCAACGTTGCGACAACAACCGATCGGCCTCGCACCGGGGGCCCCTCCCGAAGCGGCCGGGCAGGACGAGGAGAAGTACAACTCCGACAGTCGCATCATCCAACACGTGTTGGCCACCTGGACGGTGAAGCTGCAGGAGGCGGTCCGACCGATCGCCGACGACGCGGTGATCGCCGACATCGGGGTGGGTGAGGGCTACTGCCTGGAACGGTTCCTGCCCGATGGCCAGCGGGCCATCGGCGTCGAGTACCGCCACGACAAGGCCCTCGTCGCCCAGGAACGGATCACCGACCTGTCGCCGGTGCTGGGCGACGCGGGCATGTTGCCGTTGCCCGACGCCTCGGCCGATCTGGTCACCTGTATCGAGGTGCTCGAACACCTGGTCACCGTGGAACCCGCGGTCGCCGAACTGGCACGCATCTGTCGTGGCCGGTGTGTGGTGTCGGTGCCGTGGGAGCCGTGGTTCCGGATGGGCAACCTGGTGCGGCTGAAACACCTGCGCCGGTTCGGCAACAACCCCGAACACGTCGGGTTCTTCACCCCGAAACGGCTGCAACGGACCATGGAGCGTTCGTTCGCGCACGTCCGGGTCGTCCACGCGTTCCCCTGGCTGATCGCGATCGCCCACCACTGACTCCGCGGACGCGGCGGTCAGACCGACGGGTCGTCGTCGGTTCCGGTACCCAGGACGGCGGGCGGGCGCGGCTGCGGCGGTGACCCGGGTCCCGGGCCGGCGTCCCGGCGGCGAACGCGGGCCACCAGCCGTCCGATCCCCGCGTCGAGCGCGGCGGCGGCCAGGATGATCAGGCACCATTCGACCGCGGTCCGGTAGCGGGTCCCCCCGAAGGCCATCGCGACGACCACCATCGTGATGCCCAGTTGGGTGAGCAGCGGGTACAGGGGAATGCGGCGACGCCGGAACAGGACCGCGCCGGCGATCGCGGCCAGGCACAACGCCCAGAACGCGATCTGCGCGGTGGTGGTCAACGCAAGCGACCCGCGCCCCTGGGTGAACTGGTTCAGCCGGGCCATCTGGCGTGGGTTCCAGACCTCGAACAGGCGTGCTTCGCGGGCCGCGACGACCAGCACCGTCCGCGCGGGGTGCGCTTTCCTGTACTCGGACGCGTACTCGCGGGCGATCGCGTCGACCTGGGATTCGTCGGGGCCGAGCCCCTCGGGTGCGGGGTCGGGCAGCACGGCCCGGGTGCAGTCGAGCGCGTAGTAGCCGATCAGGTCGGTGTAGTACACCTCGTCGCAGGTCGCGGCGAGCGAGGTGGGTCCGAACCCGGTCGACATGCGGACCGGTTCGGCGAAGCGGCCGTTGTTGTACACGGTCCAGGGCACGACCATCGCCAGCGGTGCGACGGCCGCGAGCGCGATCAGGCCGACACGTCGGGCCGCGGGCAGGGTCGTGCGGGCCAGTACGAGCGGCACGATGACCACCCCGAACAGCAGCAGGCTCTCGGGTCGGGTCGACGCGGCGATGGTGAAACCGACCGAGGCGACGACGATGCGCTGCCAGGTCGGGCGTCGCCAGAACGCGTACACGCCGACCAGTCCGAGTACGAACCCGAACGACAACAACGTCTCGGAGAGCAGGGTCGTGTCGTTGACCCACGTGTTGGGGTAGATCGCGGCGATCACGGCGGCGATGATCCCGGCCCGCCGCGACACGATGCGCGCCACCAGCAGTCCGAGGAGCACGACCGTGACGGTCCCCAGGACCGCCATCGCGTACCGCTGCGCCGTCGTGCTGGAGATCCCGACCAGGTCGAGTCCGGCGAGGACGCTCACGAACCCGGGCGGATGCTTCGCGCTCTGGACGACCTGGCACGTTTCGAAGATGTGGTCCGGGATGTTCGTCAGCAGCTCGACCGACGGTTCGTCGGTCCCGAAGTCGCAGTGGTTCACGGTCCCGAACTCGATGAAGCCACGCCCCCGGGCGAGTTGTTTGGCCGGCCACCAGTAGTGGTAGATCGAATCTGCGTTGATCCGTGTCGAGGTGGCCTGGACCGAGAAGATGTACCAGGCCCGCAGCAGGAACCCGCCGAACGCGACCAGTCCGAGGCCAACCCCGAAGCCGCGGCGCCCACGTCGGTCCGGGGCGGCCGTTTCCCGGTCGTCGTCGAGCATGCGGGGGGACACTAGTGCCGTGTCGGGTGGGTCGATCTCACCCCGGCGGTGTGGCCGTGGCGTCGGGAACACGGACCGGGCCACGGCGGGTGAAGGGCAGACCGACGAGCGCGCCGACGATGTCGACGATCACGAAGATGAGCCGTGCGGTGACCGCGACCGCGACGGCCGGTCCGGCCGCGAGGCCCGACACGGCGATGAACACCGCTTCGCGCACTCCCGCGCCGCCCGGTGTGGGGGTGACGAACCCGGCGGTCCAGGCGAGCAGCGTCGCGAGCGAGATCCGCAACAGGGGTGCGTCGACGCCGGGCAGGGCCACCGCGACCGACCAGGTCGCGAGCGCGATCGCCACCCACGCGGGCAAATAGCGCACCACCAGCAGCACCGAGTCCCCCCAGGCCGGTACGCGGATCGGGATGGCCCGTTTGGTGACCCGTTCCGCGAACTCGATCGCCCCACCCAGCACCTTGGGGTGCAGGCATCCCAGCCCCGCGGGGACCAGGAGCAGCAACAGCAACGCCGGGCCGGCGTCGGCGGTGTGGGCCAGGTCGAAGGGCACCAGCAACGCGGCGCCGAACACGGCCGCCAGGTACAGCGCGATGAGCGACAGGAACACGCTCGGGTAGGCCTGGGCGGCGGGCACACCGCGACGGCGGGCGATCTCGCCGCGGCCGACCGCGGCCCAGATCGACCCGGGCAGGTACTTCGCGATCTCACCGACGTAGTACCACGCGATGGACCGGGCACGGTCCATGTGGCCGCCCATGATGGTGAGCGCGTCGGCCCAGATCGCGGCGATGACGGTCATCGCCGCAGCGGCGAACACGAGTCCGGCAGCCAGCCAGCCCCACGACGCGTTGCCGACGAGTTCGGACACCTGGGCCCAGTCGTCG
>CAZVFF010000203.1:0-4872 GCA_964626395.1 uncultured Iamiaceae bacterium
AGCGCAGCATCGAGGACCACTTCGACCGCCAGTTCGAGCTCGAGTACTTCCTCGACGCCAAGGGCAAGGACGAGATGCTCGAGACCGTCCGGGCATTGGCGGACCTCGCCGACATCCACTACGTGCGCCAGGGCGAACCGCTCGGGTTGGGCCACGCCGTGTCCGTCGCCCGCAAACACGTGGGTGACCGGTCGTTCGCGGTGATGCTCGGGGACGACCTCATGGTCGACGACTCGGTGATGCTGTCCGCGATGATCGACGCCCACGCCGCGCACCGGTCCCCGGTGGTCGCGTTGCGTGAGGTGCCCCGTGAGGAGATCTCGGCCTACGGCTGTGCCGACATCGACGACCCGACACCCGGTTCGGCCGAGCCCCGCGACGTGACGATCCGCGGGATCGTCGAGAAACCCGACCCGGCCGAGGCGCCGTCGTCGATGGCGGTGATGGGCCGGTACGTGTTCACCCCGGAGATCTTCGACATCCTCGATCGCCTGGAGCCGGGCGTGGGTGGGGAGATCCAGCTCACCGACGCGATCGCGCGGCTCATCGACCGGGGCGAGGTGCTCGGCCACGTGTTCCGGGACGGTCGCTACGACATCGGCGCCAAGCTGGACTACCTGCGCGCCACGGTCGAACTGGCGTTGCAACGCGACGACCTGGGTGCGGATTTCGAGGCGTTCCTGGTGGACCTCATGGCGAACCGGGCGACGTCGTGACCACCCGACGGTTCCTCGACCCGCTCGGTGCGGCCCGGGCCGCCGACGCCGGCATCAAGGAGGTCACCCACCGGCGCGCCATGGCCCGGGGGCGGGTCCACATGTCCGCGGAGACCACCTCGCTGGTCGCCCGCGGCGCGATCACCAAGGGTGATGTGCTGGCCGTCGCCCGGGTCGCGGGCATCCAGGCGGCCAAACGCGCCTCGGACCTGTTGCCGATGTGCCACCCGGTGCTGGTCGGCTCGGTGTCGATCAACTTCCGGGTCGAGGACACCTTCATCGAGGTCGAAGCCCAGGTCGACACCGTGGACCGTACCGGCGTCGCGATGGAAGCCATGACCGCGGCGTCGGTGGCCTGCCTGTCGATCTACGACATGTGCAAATCCGCGGACCGCGCGATGACCATCGACGACGTGTCGTTGTGGGAGTCCGCCGGTGGGGCGTCGGGGCCGTACCGACGCGAACCGGCTGGCAAATATGACGACGGCGTAGTAGAACCGTAACAACCACGACACCTGCCGTCATGATGTCCGACGACGGTGGACGGCCGTGGCGGTGCGCCACCACGGCGACACGACCCGACCGATCCGGCCGAGCATCCACCACCGCACCCCGGTGAGGGAAGTACGGTCCCACAGCGAAGGAAAAGGCAGGCACGGAGCGTGACACTCGTGGTTCTCGCAGTACTCGCCATCGTCTGGGCCGTCGTTCTCGGCTCCTACGCGAAGGATCGGATGGCGAGTCGTCGGCACGACACCGTGTCGAGTTTCCGGACCCAGTTGTCGACGTTGCAGCGGACCCAGCCCGGCGGGGTCGGGCGCGGACCCCGCGCCGTCCCGGGAACCCGGGGTATCCCGTGTGAGACCGCCCGGTGTCGTCGCCGCAACGCGCTGTTCCTGTTGGCGGGACTGGCCGCGACGTCGCTGCTCGCCGTGATCGTGGCGCCGGTCGCGTTCACGATCCTGTTCGCGGTGGTGTGCACGGGCGCGTTCGCGTCGTACGTCGGCCTGCTGGTGCAGCGACAGCGCATCATCACCGAACAGCGCGCCAAGGTGCGGCGCCTCGACGCCCGACGTCGTCCGGCGGCCGCACCGGCCCGTCGGACCACCCTGGTGGCATCCTCCCGCAACTGACTCGGCCCATCGTGGTCCGGTGAGAGCGGCGACGTTCGTTCTTCGCACCGGAACGGGGCGGTGGTTTTCCAAAGGGCGCGGTCTCGCGGGTCGCCCGATGTCGAACTCCGGGCCTGCTCAGCAGCGCTGTGCGAACTCGTGGACCACGAACCAGGTGTTGCCCTTCTTGGCCACGCCGGTGCCCATGTGGGTGAAGGCCGGGTTCAGGATGTTGGCGCGGTGACCGGGCGAGTTCATGAACGCCTGGTGGATCGTCGCCAGGTTCGGCCCCATCCCGACGTTCTCGGCCAGCCGGCACCACGTTCCGGTCGTGTACCCGGCAGCCAGGTTGCTGTGGGAGAGCGAACCCTTCTTCGCGAGACGTTCGGCCCAGTCCTGTGCTTTGATGTCGGAGACGTCCCAGTCGGCCAGCGCCGCACGGTTGGCCGACTTGCGTGAATTGTTGATCTGGGTCTGGACGGTCTGTTGTTCCTCGCTCAGGCAACCCGCGAGGGACGCCACGGCGAGGAGGGCGACGGCGACGATGCCGACGGCGCGGCGGGACCGCCCGCGACGGGCCGCCGGTGGGGCGGTGATCTGTTCGGTGGTGGGCTCCATGTGGGGGATCATCGGCACGATCGGTCGCGGAACTTGAGTGTGGATCCGGTCACGGTGGCCGGATCGGACAACAGGCACGGACGACGACTACAATACCGTCCGCTCCTCCCCGGGGGTGTAGCTCAGTTGGCTAGAGCACTTCGTTCGCAACGAAGAGGTCGTGGGTTCGATTCCCATCACCTCCACCGGGTGATGTCACCGCACATCGTGTCGATGGCCGGGCCCCGACCTGCGGGTCCGGCCCTCGACGTTTCCGGGCCGCCGGGGCCGGCCACCGGCCACCGACCGGCGGGGTGATCCCGTCGACCGTGCGTCGGGGTGCTAGTCATCGGGGGTATGGACTCGTTCGATCCCACCTCCGACCCCGCGCACACCACCCGCCGTGGCGGCGACGATCCGCTGGACTTCCTGGACCTGGACGCCGAACTGGACGACACCGAACGGTTGTTGCGCGACACGGTGCGCTCGTTCGTCACCGACCGGATCCTGCCCGACGTGGCCGACTGGTTCGAACGGGGCACCATCCCGGCCGAACTGGGGCCGGAACTGGGCGCACTCGGCCTGTTGGGCATGAACCTGCACGGCTACGGCTGTGCGGGCACCACCGCGGTGCAGTACGGCCTGGCGTGCGCCGAACTGGAAGCCGGCGACTCGGGTATCCGCAGTTTCGTATCGGTGCAGGGTTCGTTGTCGATGTTCCCGATCTGGATGTTCGGTTCCGAGGAACAGAAGCGACAGTGGTTGCCCGCGATGGCGGCGGGGGAGAAGATCGGCTGTTTCGGGTTGACCGAACCGGACTCGGGTTCGGACCCCGCCTCGATGCGCACCCGCGCCCGCCGGGACGGCGACGACTGGATCCTGAACGGCACCAAGATGTGGATCACCAACGGTGGCCTGGCAGACGTCGCGATCATCTGGGCCCGTGCCGACGGGGACGGCGACCGTCCCGGCCCGATCCACGGTTTCATCGTCGACACCACCACACCCGGGTTCGTCGCGAACGACGTACCCGCCAAGTTGTCGTTGCGGGCGTCGGTGACCAGCGAACTGGTCCTCACCGACGTGCGGGTCCCCGACTCGGCACGGCTTCCCGGCGTGTCGTCGATGCGCGGTCCGTTGTCGTGTCTGAACGAGGCCCGCTACGGGATCCTGTGGGGCGCCACGGGTGCGGCGCGGGCCTGTTACGAGGCCGCCCGCGCGTACGCGATCGAACGGGTCCAGTTCGACCGCCCGATCGCGTCGTTCCAGCTGACCCAACGCAAACTCGTCGAGATGCTCGTCGCCGTCGACAAGGCCCGACTGGTGGCGCTGCACCTGGGACGCCGCAAGGACGCCGGGACGATCTCCGCCGCGCAGGTCAGCTTCGGCAAGATGGACAACGTCGCCTCCGCGTTGGCCGTCGCCCGCGAGGCCAGGTCGATCCTGGGTGCGAACGGCATCACCCTGGAGTACCCGGTGATCCGCCACGCCAACAACCTCGAATCGGTGTACACCTACGAGGGCACCAACGAGGTCCACACACTCGTGCTCGGCCAGGCGATCACCGGGATCGCCGCATTCACCTGACCGTCCTCCCAGCCCTCCTCCCGACCGTCCCCCCGACCGTGACGCACCCGGTTCGGCGGCGCGACGGGGCGCGGGCCAGACTTCCCTGATGCCCGACGCAGCGTTCACCACCGCCGGCGTCGTCGCGTTGTGTGTGGCCGGGCTGGCCGCGATCGCGAACTGGGTGGCCGTGTCGACCGGTCGGCGGAAGGTCGAGTGGATCACCAAGCCGGCGGTCATGGTGGCGTTGATCGTCGTCGCGCTCGTCGCGGACCCGATCGACGGTGCGGTGCGTGCCTGGGTGATCGTCGGTCTGGTGTTCTCGCTCGCCGGTGACGTGTTCCTGATGCTGCCGACCGAACGGTTCGTCTCCGGGCTCGCATCGTTCTTCGTCGCCCACGTCGCGTACATCGTGGCGTTCGCGCTTCGTGCCGACTCGGCGACCGGGGCGGTGATCGGGGTCGTGGTGGCGGCCGCGTCGCTCGCGGTGATCGGACGACCGATCGTCGCCGCGGTGCGACGTGACCAACCGGCGCTGGTCGGCCCGGTCATCGCCTACATGGCGGTGATCTCGGCGATGGTCGTGGTCGGTTTCGCCGACGCGACGACCTGGGTGGTCGCCGGGGCGGTGTTGTTCGTCCCGTTCGTCGCGATCGCATACCGGCGGCGCGGAACGTTCTCGGTCGGGCGGATGCTGCTGTGGTTGTCGGCGCTCGTCTACACGTGGGCGGTGTGGACGTACACGCTGCTCCCGCTCCCCGATCCCCGGGAACTCACGTGCGCGGGGCGCAACCTCGACCCGATGGCGTTCGCCGACGACATCGACGGTGCACTGTCGCGGGCGTCCGGGTGCTGGCCTGCCGGGGTGTGCTGATCGCCGG
>CAZVFF010000204.1:0-4856 GCA_964626395.1 uncultured Iamiaceae bacterium
CCATCCAACAGGTCCAGAAACTGTCGTACCTGGTCACCTCCGAAGACCTCGAAGCGGTCGACGTGTCGATCCACCCGCCCTTCACGGATTTGCGATCGGTGCAGACCGTGCTCGAAGCCGACGGGCTCGGTTTCGCCCTTGGCGCCCAGAACGTCCACCAGGAGACCTCCGGTGCCTACACCGGCGAAGTCGCACCCGGCATGCTCGCCAAACTGCACGTCACCTACGTGATCGTCGGCCATTCGGAACGACGCACCCTGTTCGGCGAAACCGAACAGGTCGTCGGCGCCAAGGCCCGCGCCGTGCACGCCGCGGGAATGACCCCGATCATCTGCGTCGGCGAAACCCTCGAAGAACGCGAGGTCGGTGCCACCGAGGAACGGGTGTCGTCCCAGCTGCGGATCGCATTGGAAGGCTCCGCACCCGCCGACATCGCCGGGTTCGTCGTCGCGTACGAACCGATCTGGGCGATCGGCACCGGCAAGACCGCAAGCTCCGCCGATGCCCAAGCCGTGTGCGCCCACCTGCGTGGCGTCATCGCCGACGTCGCCGGGCCCGAGGTGGCCGCCGACGTGCGGATCCAGTACGGCGGATCGGTCAAAGCCGCCAACGTCGTCGAACTCATGGCCCAACCCGACATCGACGGGGCGCTCGTGGGTGGCGCCTCGCTGGACGCCGACTCGTTCGCGCCGATCATCAACCACCGGAACCTGCCCGTCACCTGAGCCACCCGGCCACCGCTGCTACCGGTTCCGGTCGTCGGGCCGATCCCGTGACGCCACGGGTGTGCTGGTAGCCTCGCACCTGTTCTTTCCACCCGAGAGGTCCACGTTTCCCATGGTGATGTTCGTCGGCATCCTGTTCGTCACGGTCGCGGTGATCATGTGCATCCTGGTGTTGCTGCACTCCGGTGAAGGCGGCGGGCTGTCGGACTTCATGGGCGGCGGCGCCGCCGCGTCCGGATCGTCGGTGATGGAGAAGAACCTCGACCGGATCACGGTGGTGTTCGCGTTGATCTTCGCGTTCCTGACGATCCTGCTCAGCCTGTTGATGATGCCCTGACCGACCCCGTCGGGGCCGGCTGGCGCGCCCGTGGGCGCGGCGAACCGACGGGAGCCGGAGCGACCTGATTGACGCGCCCGTGGGCGCGCACACCGGAACCCACGCGGCCGAGGGCGCACACACCTGACCCCGCCGCCCGTGGGCGCGCCGAACACGACGAACCCGGGCCGGCCTCGCTGGAGCGCCCGTGAGCGCGTCCGACCGCTCTCAGCCGGCCAGGTCGCGGCCGATGATCTCCTTCATGATCTCGGTCGTTCCGCCATAGATCGTGGAGACCCGTACATCGGTGTAGGCCCGGGCGATCGGGTACTCCAACATGTAGCCGTAGCCGCCGTGCAACTGCACGCACCGGTCGACGACCCGCTTGTGCATCTCGGTGGTCCACCACTTGGCTTCGGCCGCTTCCACCGCGGTCAACTCGCCCGCGTTGAGTGCCTCCACACAACGATCCACAAACACCGTGGCGATGTCGATCTCGGTGCGCATCTCGGCCAACTCGAACCGGGTGTTCTGGAACGACGAGACCGGCTTGCCGAACGCGGTGCGTTCCGCCACGTATTCCAAGGTCCACCCGAGCGCCGCTTCGGCCCCGGCGACCGCACCCACCGCGAGCGACAGGCGTTCCTGGGGCAGGTTCTGCACCAGTTGGATGAACCCTCGGCCCTCGTCACCCAGGCGGTTGGTGACCGGCACGGCGACGTCCTCGAAGAACAACTCGGCGGTGTCCTGGGCGTGCAGGCCGACCTTGTCCAGGTTGCGGCCCCGGGTGAACCCGACCATGCCGTCCTCGAGCACCAACAGCGACATGCCCTTGTGCCGTTGGGTCGGGTCGGTCTTCACCGCGGTGACGACCAGGTCGGCGTTGATGCCGTTGGTGATGAACGTCTTCGAGCCGTTCACCACGTAGTGGTCGCCGTCGCGGATGGCGGTGGTCGACATCGACGCCAGATCCGACCCGATGCCCGGTTCGGTCATCGCGATCGCGGTGATCTTCTCGCCCGACGCGATCCCCGGCAGCCACCGCTGTTTCTGCTCGTCGTTCGTCAGATGCAGGAAGTAGGGGAGCACCACGTCGTTCACCAACGTGAGGCCCAACCCGGACCCGCCGGTCCCGGCGTACTGGATCTCCTCGTTGAGGATCTGGTTGAACCGGAAGTCGTCGGTGCCGCCGCCGCCGAAGGTCTCGGGGATCGCCGTGCCCACGAGGCCGGCGGCCCCGGCAGCGGTGAACAACGACCGGTCGACGATGCCGGCGGCGTCCCAACGCTCCAGGTTCGGGGTCATCTCCCGGGCGATGAACTCGCGCACCGAAGTACGGAACAGGTCGTGGTCGTCGGTGAACAGCGTCCGTTTCATGCCCCCATTGTGTCCACATCGGGTGAGCGTGACGCGAAGTGGTGCGGTGCCCGGCACGCGGCTACCATCTGTGCCGCTCCCGCCTCCCCGATCCCACCACCGGGTCGAGGCGGGAGCACTTCTCGTCCTGATCGGCTCACCCGGATCGGCCCACCCACGCCGACCCGGCGGCGCCGTCCGGCCCGGCCTTTCGGTGCGCCCCGACCGGTCGGTTCCGACGGGCCCGGTCGGGGTCGGTCAGGCGTGGTCCTCGGTGGCGATCCGGTCCGCCGGGACGCCCAGGTCGACCAGGGCCTGCTGCACGTCGAGCACCATCGCACCGGGTCCGGCCACGAAGAACTCGCCGGGGCCGAGCCTGTCGGTGTCGTCGCCGAACACCTCGGCGAGCATGGCGGCGTCGATCCGTCGGTGGTACGCCGCGTACCCGTCGTCGGGACTGCGGGTGAACGTGTGGGTCACGCTGAACCAGTCGTGGGCCGCGTCGAGTGATTCCAGCGCGTCGGCGAGCAGCAACGTGGAACGGTCCCGGCTCGAACACAGCAACGTCATCGGCGTGTCCGTGGCCCGTCGTGCCGCCCCACGGGCCAGGGACACCAACGGCGCGACCCCGCTGCCCGCGCCGATCAGCCCCACCGGGCCGACGTCGCCGTCATCGAGGACGAGGAAACCGAACGGACCCCGGACCTCCAGGTGATCCCCGCCGTGCACCTCGTGCACCAGACGGGGCGACGCACGCCCACCGGGCACTTCGCGGACGGCGATCTCGATCCGGGTCGACGACGGATCCGGGGCGCTGCACAACGAATACGCCTGCTGGACCGCACCGGGTGCCGTGTCGATCGCCAGGCGGACCAGGTAGTACTGGCCGGCTTCGGCTTCGGGCGGTTCGGGCAGTTCCAGACCCAGGATCACCGCGTCGGCGGCGTCGTGGACGGCATCGACCACCCGCGCCGTCTGCCACCGGTTGTCACGATCCGCGGCGAGCCACCGGTCCGCGTCGGCATCCGCGCTCACGACCGGTCAACCGCCCGGCACGCACGTCGCGCACAGCAGCCCGCCTCCGGCCGACCGGCGGGTCGCGTCGGAGCGGCCCACGGTGTCGGGCGAACCCCGGGTGTTCTCACGTCGGCGACGGCGGTTCGGGACGTTCAACCCAGCAGGTCCGCCACGGCGGCTTCGATCCGGCCCGGTTCGTGTTCGGCCAGGTCGTAACGCACCCGGGTCAGCGGCTTGGAGGTGGTCAACACCCGGCTGATGTCGGTCGGGGTGCCACTGACCACCGCGTCGCACGGCGCGGCTTCGATCGTGGCCTCCAGATCGCGGATCTGGGCTTCGCCGTAACCCATGGCCGGCAGGATGCCCACGGCGTTCGGGTACTTCGCGTACGTCGCGGCGATGGAGCCGACCGCGTACGGCGACGGGTCCACGATCGACTTCGCACCGGCGGCTTTCGCGCCGACCACACCGGCACCGAACGACATGCCCCCGTGGGTCAGCGTCGGGCCGTCCTCGATGACGATCACGTCACGGTCGGCCACCACCGACGGCGCATCCACGGTCACCCGCGAATCGGCCTTCAGGATCTCGGCCTGCGGTGCCAGTTCCCGCACGCTCGCCTCGACGGTGGCGATGTCCTCGGGGCGGGCCGAGTCGCACTTGTTGATGATCACGATGTCGGCCATGCGCACGTTCGCCTCACCCGGGTAGTAGGTGCGCTCGTGACCGGGCCGCAACGGGTCGGCCAACACGATGTGCAGATCCGGCGCGAAGAACGGCAGGTCGTTGTTGCCCCCGTCCCACAGGATCACGTCGGCTTCTTCCTCGGCCGCGCGGAGGATCTTCTCGTAGTCCACGCCCGCGTAGATCACGAAGCCGTGATCGATGTGCGGTTCGTACTCCTCACGTTCCTCGATCGTGCACTCGTGCCGGTCCAGGTCCTCATAGGTCGCGAACCGTTGGCACTCCTGGGCGGCCAGGTCGCCGTAGGGCATCGGGTGACGCACCGACACGACCTTCTTGCCGGTGCGTTGCAGGATCTCGGCGACGTGCCGGGTCGTCTGGGACTTGCCCACCCCGGTGCGCACCGAACAGATCGAGATGATCGGCTTGGTGGACTTCAACATCGTGGCGTTCGTACCCAACAACCAGAAGTCGGCGCCGGCCGCGTTCGCCACCGCCGAGAGGTTCCCGACCGTGGTGTAGGTGATGTCGGAGTACGCGAACACGGCGATGTCGACGTGCTCGCGTGCGATCAGGTCGGCCAGCTCGTCCTGTTCGACGATCGGGATGCCGTTCGGGTAACGCGCACCGGCCAGCGACGGCGGGTAGGAACGCCCGGCGATGTCCGGGATCTGCGCCGCGGTGAACGCCACGACCTCGTAGGTCGGGTCGTCACGGAACACGACGTTGAAGTTGTGGAAGTCGCGCCCGGCGGCGCC
>CAZVFF010000205.1:0-4852 GCA_964626395.1 uncultured Iamiaceae bacterium
TGCGGTTCTTCGCCACGACCGACATGCCCGACGAGACGTTCTTCCACACGATCGTGATGAACTCACCCCACGCGGAGCGGATCCGCAACGACGACGCTCGACTGATCGACTGGTCGGACCGGACCGAACTGCCGCGGATCTGGCGCAGTGACGACTTCGCCACCCTGGCGTCCGCGGACGACCTGTTCGCGCGCAAGTTCGACGAGACCGTCGACGCCGACGTGATCGACCGCGTGGTCGCCGAGTTGGCCGTGCGCTGACACGGTCCGGGGGCCGACGTCGCCTGCTCGGCCGGATCGCGGCGGGCCGTCCCCGTCATTCGAAATTCGGAGTGGTTCCACCCGCCGGGGACGATTCGGTTCCGAATTCCGGCTGGTCAGCCCCGGCAGCGCGCGCAGATGCCGACCAGGTCGAGGTCGTGGCCGACCCCGTCGAAGCCGTGACGGGCCGCGACGGTGTCCAGATACGCCTCGAGTTCGGCCTCGAGGGTCTCGGGCATCGTGAAGTCCTCGATCCGACCGCACACCTCGCAGATCAGATGGTGGTGGTGTCCGGTGAGGTCCTCGGCGAGTTCGTACCGGGTCAGATCGTCGAGTGCGATCAGGCGACGCACCACACCGCTGCGTTCGAGTACGCCCAGGTTCCGGTACGCCGAGGACTGCACCAGCCCGTCGCAGGCCGCCAACAGCTCGGCGATGCTCACCGGCGCGTCCGCCGCGGCGAGCGCAGCGACGATGCTGCGTCGTCCCTCGGTGTAACGCTGGTCTGCCACGGCCAGCAGTTCACCGGCGGTGGCGTGCACGTCCGGCATGGCTCCCACGCTACCGTTCGGGACAACCGGGCGATTCGGGAAGATGGGGCGGTCCGCCGCGCGGTCCGGGAATGTCCCGGCGCGACCCCGGGTTGCAATCGGGGTGACCCGCCCCGACGATGGGGTGGTCCGTCGCGTCGAACCCGAAAGGTCGTGTCCCCGCATGCAGGTCGAGATCTGGTCCGATGTGGTGTGCCCGTGGTGTGCGATCGGTCGTGCGCGGTTCACGAAGGCGGTGGAGGGCTTCGCCCACCGTGACGCGATCGAGATCGTGCACCGCGCCTTCGAACTCGACCCGAACGCGCCACCCGCGCGGGAAGGCACCATGGCCGAACACCTGGCCGCCAAGTACGGGCTGGACGTCGCCGAAGCCGAACGCATGAACGACCACATGGTCGAGGTCGCCGCCACCGACGGTCTCCAGTTCCGTTTCGACCGGGCACGGCCCGGGAACACCTTCGACGCACACCGGCTCCTGTGCATGGCCCTGGAACGAGGACGTCAGGCCGAACTGCTCGACGCGTTGTTCGTCGGCTACTTCCGGGACGGCCTCGCGGTCTCGGACCGCGACGAACTGGCCGAGGCGGCCGTGGGCGTCGGGTTGGATGCGACCGAGGTCGCCGATCTGCTGGCCGGGGACCGTCACGCCGAAACGGTCCGGGCGGACGAGTTGCGGGCCCACCAGTTGGGTGTGACCGGGGTGCCGTTCTTCCTGATCGAGGGCCGGTACGCGATCCCCGGCGCACAACCGACCGAGCGGTTCACCCAGGGTCTGGAGCGTGCCTGGTCCAAGCTCGACGCCGCCTGACCGTGATGATGGGGAGTGGGGTCAGGTGACCCCGGTCGAACGGTCCGGTGGTGCCGTGACCGCTCGGTGCACCCGGTCGGGGGCATCGGCCCGGCGCCGCAACGCGTCGATCCCGACGCTGTAGACGACGATCAGCAGACACGCGGCGATCAACAAGCCGGCCACCTGGTCGATCGGCCAGTGCGCCCCGATCCGGAAGTTGTCGACGATCTCGGCCGCCCACACCCCGACCGGCACGATCGTCCCGATCACGCGCACCAACCGGTTGTCGGTCAGGACCCACACCACCAACGGCAGGGCCAACAGCACCAGGGTCACCTGGATCGAATGTCCACCCGGGTAGGACGTGAACTGGCCGGCCCGCACACTTTCCGGTGGTCGGGCCCGGTGCACCGTCCAGTTCAGACCCAGGAAGACGAGACCACCCACGGCGATCATCACCGGGTAGGCGATCGCGACCGCCCGGCACCGCACGAAGGTGATGATGAACACGACGGTCGGCACCCCCACCAGGAACGGTGCGTAGCCGAACTGGTTGAACCAGCCCGGCGTGAAACGATCCACGTCCCGGCCGGCGTGCAGGACGTCGTGGTAGAGCGGATGGTCCACGGCATCGACCAACGACGGCGCGAACACGACCAGCAGGCCGCCGACGGCGACCAGGCCCGCCATGACCGCGATCGCGATCCGGGCCCGGCGTGGGATCGTCGCGAGGATCCCGTTCGGGTTCTCCGGGCGGGCCGGGTCGAGCCGTCGCACGATCGGTGGGACCCGCGGCCAGCGGATCGCCGCGACGGCGGGTACGGCGGCTGCGACGAGCAACAGCACACCGCTGGAGATCGTCAACGCCCAGGTGACCACGCCGACGTCGCCGGTCGCGTACAGCGCGGTGGACCGGGCCGTGATCGCCGCGCCGATCAGGCCGGTCAACGCGGCCATGAACCCGTAGTGACCGCGGGGACGCAGCCCGTCGGCACCGGCGGTGACCGTGTCGAACCCGTGCACCACCCCGTGGGCGAGCATGCGTGCGGTCGGTTCGGCACGCCGGGCGAGTCGGGATCGTCCCCGGACGCTGCTGATCGACTCGGCGAGTCCGACGATGACCGACATGAGCGCGCCCGCCCCCATCAACCCCGCGACGAACACCCCGAACCGTTGGGAGGTGTCGTCCCACCGCCGGTCCGGCAGATGTGTCGGCGCGTAGGCGCTCACGGTGTCGCCCCGGTCGGAACCGGCGGGACCACACCGGACGGATCGACGACGGGACGACACCCGGGCTCGTCCGACGTGCCGACGGCGGTCACCGTCGGACAGATCGTCACCGTGCCCGCGGTGCCGTCGACGACGACGGGGACGATCCCGCCCTCACGTTCGATCCTCGCGACGAAACCGGGCACGTTCACCACCGCGGGCAGACCGAGTTCGCGGGCGACGATCGCGGCGTGCGACAACGGACCACCCTGTTCGACCACGATGGCACCCGCGGCGAGGAACAGCGGGGTCCACGACGCATCGGTGGAATCGGCGACGAGGACGTCGCCCCGGTGGAAGTCGCCGGCGTCGGGGGTGCGGACCACCCGGGCACGACCCTCGTAGCGGCCCGGGCTCGCGCTCCAACCCTCGAAGCGTTCTCCGCTGTCGATCGTCACCGGTGTCGTGTCGGGTGCCCCGGTCCACACCAGGGGTGGACTCGGCAGTTGGGCGACCTGTTCGTCGATCCGGCGCCGGTGGGCGAGCTGTTCCAGGGTGGGTCCCGCCCCGTTCGTGACCAGACCGGCGATCTCCCCGGCGCTGACCACCGAGATGTCCGCGGCGTCCTCGAGGCGTCCCCGTTCGACCAGTCGCCGTGCGAACTCGCGGTGGCAACGTCGGACCAGTCCACCCAGCTGCAGGAACGCGGCCTTCGTTGCTTCCCGACGGTCGAGGAACTCGGTGGCCTCGTCGGTCTGGCGTCGGAAAAACCGCAGGCGCACATCCAGGATCTGCAGACGTGCCAACCGCGCGGCACGCCAACGTTTCCGGTCGGTCAGTTCCCGTTCGAGCACCCGACGCCGACGGACCCGGTCGTCGACGACGTCGACCTGTCCGGGGCGTTGCAGCTGGCGGTACGCGACGAGCCAGGCCAGGCCCGGCACCTCGTCCCAGGTCCGCCCGGCGAAGACCCGCGTGGATCCGGCCCGACGCCAGGTCGTCTCCAGCGCGTCGACGATCCGGCGACCGGTGTCGGTGCGTTGCAGCGCCATCCGGGTCGTCGCCCAGTCCTCGTCGACGAGTGCGGCGGTGGCCGGGTCGGCGCGCAGTTCCTCGACGATCGGTTCCACGGCCATCGCGATGCGGGCGCGGCGTCGACCGTCGGTGTGCGCGGTGATCTCCCGGGTGTGCCGCCCGGCGGTGGCGGCGTCGAACCAGCGGGACAGGAACACCTCGACGCTGCGGTACGAGGCGGTGGCCATCGCCGCGACGGCGACCTCGGCGGCGGCGACGATCTGGGCGACGTGCAACAGGCGGTTCCAGTAACCGAGCAGTTCCGCGTCGTCCATGCCGGTCGGATCCGGTTCGGCATCGAGCAGCAACGCGACGGTCCGAACCGCGACCTCGGCGTCCTCGGCGGTGCGTCGACGGGCCCGCAACACCCGGGCGCCCTGCATCGCGCGGGTCGCGCCCGAGCGGTGCAACACCTCGTCGGTGCGGTGGTTGGTCTCGTCGGTTGCGACCACCGCCCCGAAGTACTGTTCCTCGAGTTCTTCGGGTGACCCGCCCGGGATCGATCCCGCGGCACGTCGCATCGCGTCCAGGTTCAACGCGGCCCGCCCGTTGAAACGTCCGATCAGCGCGTGGCCGTCGGTCAACTCCGCTGCGCCGCCGCCGAGCGTGTCGAACAACGTGCGGAACCCGTTCTCGATCAGCCACGAGTCGATGCTCCACAGCAACGGTGGCACCACACCGGGGAGCATCTCGGCGATCCCGGCCGTGGTGTAGGTGGTGTCGGTCCCGCAGGTGAAGTCGAAACCGTCGTCGTGGGTGCCGGTCGGCGCCCCGGTGGTGATCGGACGTGCCTGGACCAGGTACAGCTCGTCCGACTCGACGGCGAACTCGATGTCCTGTGGCCCACCGAGCGCCTCCTCCAGGCGGATGGCCTCGGTGGCGAGCGTCTCCAGCGCTGGGGCGATGGCGCCGACACGTGCCGGCGCGTCGGCACGGTCCACGACGTGTGCGTCGGGTGTGACCGCGCC
>CAZVFF010000206.1:0-2769 GCA_964626395.1 uncultured Iamiaceae bacterium
TTGACGCCGACCACGAACGTGGCGTCGGCTTCCTTGCAAGGCGCGGAGACGATCACGAACGGGGCGCCGGCGTCGAGGTGCCCGGCGGCGGCGTCGCGGGTGGCGAAGATGCCGGTGGATTCGACGACCATGTCCACGCCCAGGTCACCCCAGGGCAGTTTGGCCGGTTCACGTTCGGCGAGGATCTTGATGGTCTTGCCGTCGACTTCGATGCCGTCGTCGACGACGCGCACCTGGGCGTCGAGTTTGCCCATCACCGAGTCGCGGGCCAGCAGGCCGGCCATGGCGTCGATCGAGCCGAGGTCGTTCGCGGCGACCAGCTCGATGTCGGCGCCCTGGGCGCGTACGGCCCGGAAGAAGTTGCGGCCGATCCGACCGAAGCCGTTGATGCCAACCCGAATGGTCATGGATGTGTTCGTCCTCGTGCTGATGGATGGGGAACTGCGACGAAAGCCGGTCCTCTCACGGTGTCACCGCGCAACCCGGGTGCCGGGAGGTGCGGGCCGTGGGGGCCGGGCTCGTGTCGATCATACAAACTGCGGCCACCCGGTGGGTTCACCGGTCGATGTCGCGGTGGGTGACCGGTGCCGCGTAACCGTCTTCGCGCAGGCGTGCCGCGAACGCTTCGGCGACCGCGACCGAGCGGTGGCGGCCGCCGGTGCAGCCGAACGCGATGCCCAGGAACGACCGTCCTTCCGCGGCGTACGCGGGCAGCAGGTCACGCACCATGGTGGTCAGGTCGTCGAGGAATTTGGCGGTGGCGGGTTGGCCGAGCACGAAGTCGCGCACGGGTTCGTCGAGGCCGCTGTGGGGGCGCAGTTCGGGGTCCCAGTGCGGGTTGGGGATGAACCGGCAGTCCAGCACCAGGTCCATGTCCACCGGTACGCCGCGTTTGTACCCGAACGACGCGACACGCAGTTGCATACCGGCGTCCGCGTCGGCGCTGAACAGCGACGCGACGCGGGCCCGCAGCTGGTGCAGGTTCGTGTCGGTGGTGTCGATGACGACGTCGGCTGCGGCCTTCACCGGTTCCAGCCCGGCCCGTTCGGTGCGGATGGCGTCCAGCAGCGATCCGCCGGTGGGTTGGGGGTGGCGGCGACGGGTCTCCTCGTAGCGGCGGACGAGCACGTCGTCGGCGGCGTCGAGGAACACGACCCGCACCGATCCGGCTTCGCGGAGCATGTCGATGGCATCGACGATCGATTCGGGGCGTTCGCCTTCCCGGGCGCCGCTGCCGAGCACGAACGCGACCCGTTCGAACGGTTCACCGAGGCCCTGGGTGAGCTCCGCGATCTTGGCGAACAACGGCAGGGGGACGTTGTCGATGACGAACCAGCCCTGGTCGTCGACGGCGTCGGCGAAGGTGGATCGACCGGCGCCGGACATGCCGGTGATCAACAGGAATTCGACCATCGGTGGCCACCGTACCGGCCGTCGGTGTTTCCGTGCGGGATGGCCCCGGTGCGGGTCATTCGGGGGCGCGCCGCAGGGCCAGTCCGGCCAGGGCGGCGATGCCGCAGATGCCGGTCTGGGTGAGCACGACGGTCCAAACGAGCGGGTCGCCGGGGTGGTGCGAGTAGCGCCACAGGATGTTGCCGTAGGCGACGGCGAGCAGCGCCGAAACGATCGTCTGGCGCCACGGACGGTGGCGGATCACGCCCAGAGTGTCGAGGCAGAATTCGATGACACCCGGTGCGGGCAGCAGCCAGTACAGCCACGGGTCCCATTCGGTGGGCCACCGCAAACCGGCTCCGGCGGCGAACGCGACGACGATCGCCGTGGGGTACAGCACCAGGCAGCGTCGACAGATGTGGCGGCCGCCGATGCGTGCGCACCGGTCGTAGCCGGACGGCCAGTGGTGCGACAGCCACATGGGCGTGTCGACGACCGGGTTGGCGTCTCGTTCAGCCTGTTGGGCCTCCAGGGTCGCCGCGATGCGCCGTTGCAGTTCGGCTTCGTCGACCATGGCTCCAGTCTGACGTCCGTGGCCCTCTACCGTGGGGACCGGCACCGTGCGCTCCGTTCCTTCCGGTCCGGTTCGTGCAGCCCGTCGGTTCCGTGACCGTGTCCGTGCCCGTTTTCCGAGGCGAGGAGTCCCCCTGTGGCGTTGCATCCCGAGGTCTTCGTGCTGGAGAACCCCGATCAGCCCGAGCCGGTGCTGGACGAGATGGCCCGTCTCGCGGCCCGTGGGCGCGGCTGGATCAATATCCGCCCGGAGATCCCACCCGATGCCGTCGCACCGGCCCGCTCGATGTTGAGCCAGTTCTTCCGTCGGAACTCACCGGATGTCGCGTTGGGCACCTGGATGCCCGACGCGGCGAACAAGGCCGGTCCCCGCCAGATGTTGGGCGTCCAGCATGCGTTGGGTTCGAAGGTCTCGCCGATGTTGACCGGCCTGGGTCTGACCCCACCCGAGGGATGGCGCCGCATGCAGGACTCCCCCCGACGGGGCCTGCTGGTGGTGGTTCCCGACGAGGAGGACCACGCCGAGGTGCTGTCGTGGCTCTTGCAACTGATCGTGGCGGTCACCCGCATCGAGACGACCGGCGCCTTCGAAGTCAGCGTCTACGAAGGCCGCGCCAGCTGAGGTCGGTCGAGGCGGCCCCGGTGTGGCCCACGGGCGCAAGTGCCGGACCTGGTGCCGTCGGCCACGGGCGCCGTCGGTTCAGATCCGGCGCAGGACCAGCACCAGCAGGCGTGGGATTGTGCGGATCGACTCGTATTCGGGGGCTTGGGCGATGAACCCGGCGGGTGGTTCGGGTTCGACCA
>CAZVFF010000206.1:2779-4845 GCA_964626395.1 uncultured Iamiaceae bacterium
GGCCAACGCGTTGACGATGCGGGACAGGGGCCGGTGGTGGAACCCGACGTGGATGCCGTTGTCGACCTCCACGAGGTTGTAGTCCTCGGTCAGGTACGGCCCGATCCGCCAATACTGTTCAGGCGGGTCGATGATCTGGTCGTCGATCCAGCCCGACCCGGGTGTCTGCAACAGCGGGTGGTTGCACAGCAGCACGAACCGTCCGCCGGGGCGGATCACCCGGCCGATCTCGGCGGTGGCGGCGTCCAGGTCGGCGACGTGTTCGAGCACCAGGCACGCCACCGCGGCGTCGAACGATGCGTCGGCGACCGGTAACGCGGTCGCGTCGGCGCGGGCGTAGTGCGCTCCCCCACCGCGTCGGTGGGCTTCGACGATCTGGTTGCTGGTCACATCCACACCGATGACGAACGACGAACCCTGTGCGACGGCCCGACGGGAGACCTGGCCTTCCCCGCATCCGACATCGAGGATCCGGTCGTAGCCGTTCAGCCAATCGACGGCTGTGGGGACGAGTTGTTCGGCGTATTCGGGGTCGGCGCCTTCGGTGAAGCCGTGCTGCCACCAGGCGGCGTTCGCTTCCCACAGGTCGATCATCTCGGTCACGACACGTTCCGAGGGCGCTGGGCGGCCACGGGGTCGTGCAGGTGCGCGTGCAGTGCCTCGGCGACCGTGTCGGGCAGCCAGGTCAGTGCTCGGAGTTCCTCCAATTCCATGGCACGGATCTTCCTCAGGTTGCCGACCTCACGCAACAACCGGTTCCGGCGGGCTGGTCCCAACCCGGGAACGCCGTCGAGCGCAGAGGCGGTCATGTGTTTCGAACGGCGTTTGCGGTGGTAGGAGATCGCGAACCGGTGGGCTTCGTCGCGGATGCGTTGCAGGAGGTACAGGGCTTCGGAGGTGCGGTCCAACACGACCGGTTCGGACCGCCCAGGCAGGTACACCTCCTCGAAGCGTTCCGCGAGCGACGCGACCGGGATCTGGTCACGCAGGCCCAGCCGTTCCAGCACACCCACGACGGTGGACAGTTGGCCCTTACCACCGTCGATCAACAGCAACTGGGGTTCGTAGGCGAACCGGCCCCGTTCCGCGGCGGGTTTCTCCCGGTCCGCCAGCAGGCGTTCCAGCCGGCGGGTAAGCACTTCTTCCATGGCGGCGTAGTCGTCGTTGTGGCCGACGTTGACCTTGTAATGCCGGTAGAACTGTTTGGCGGGCAGGGCGTCCTCCATGACGACCATGGAACCGACGTAGTCGGTGCCCTGCAGGTGGCTCATGTCGTAGCACTCGATCCGCAACGGCGACACCGGCAACTCGAGCGCCTGTTGCAGTTCGTTGAGTGCTTTGGCACGGGCGTTGTGGTCACTGGAACGGCGCAGCCGGTGGCGGACGAATTCCTCGTTCGCGTTGTGGGTGACGGTTTCGGCCAGTTCCCGTTTCGCGCCGCGTTGGGCGACCTTGATCTGCACCTTGGAGCCACGCAGGCCGCCGAGCCACTCGGTGTACATCTCGACGTTGTCGGGGATCTCGGGCACGTAAACCTTCTTGGGCCAACCGAGCACCGGTTCCTCGTCGTAGAGGCCCTCCACGGTGCGGGCGACGAGCTGTGCCGGGGTGAGGTCCTCGACCTTGTCGAGCACGAACCCGGCCCGGCCCAGCACCCGCCCGGCACGCACGTGGAACACCTGCACGGCGGCTTCGAGTTCGTCGTCCGCGATACCGATCACGTCGAAGTCCTCGTTGCGTTCGGCCACCATCTGTTGGCGTTCGATGACCTTCTTGATGTTCTCCAACCGGTCCCGCAACCGGGCGGCCTTCTCGAACTCGAGTTCCTCGGCCGCTTCGGCCATCTCGGCTTCGAGCCGTTCGACGATCTCGGTGTCGTGGCCTTCCAGGAACCGGATGAACTGGGCGGTCAGTTCCGCGTAGTCGTCGTGGCTGATCTTGCCCACACACGGCGCCGAACAACGGCCGATGTAGTACAGCAGACAGGGTCGGCCGAGCTGCTGGTGCCGTTTGAACTTGGCGTCCGAACAGGTCCGCAACGGGAATGTGGTGATCAGCAGATCGAG
>CAZVFF010000207.1:0-4795 GCA_964626395.1 uncultured Iamiaceae bacterium
TGCCGGTGTTCTCCGACGAGTGCTACATCGAGTTCACCTGGGACGCCGGCGACGGTCACGGCCCGGTCGCACCGGCAACCGGGGTCGTACCGGGTCGCACGATCCTGACCGAACGAACCGAAGGGGTCGTGGCGGTCCACTCGTTGTCGAAAAGATCCAACTTCGCCGGTGCCCGGGTGGGGTTCTATGCCGGGGATCCCGATCTCGTCCACTATCTCGCCGAGGTCCGCAAACACGCGGGGCGGATGGTCCCCGGCCCGATCCAGGACGCCGCGGTGGCGGCGTTGGACGATGACGCACACGTGGAGGAGCAACGGCGCCGGTACTGGGAGCGTCTGGAGCGTCTCGCCGCGATCCTGGAACGGTTCGACGTCGAGGCCCCCATGCCGTCGGGTGGTTTCTACCTGTGGGCACCCGCGCCGGGTGGCGACGCGTGGGCGCTGTGTGACCGCCTGGCGGGTGGGATCGGTCTGCTGGTCAGCCCGGGGGAGTTCTACGGCGAGGCCGGCCGGGGTTTCGTCCGCGTGGCCGCGGTGCAGCCCGAGGATCGCCTGGAGCAGCTCGAACAGCGGATCGATTGAACCGGGCGCGGCCCGGTCGCCGCCTTCAGAGCTTGCGCAGCACCGTGACGACCCGTCCGAAGATCGTGACTTCGTCGGCGGGATACTCGAGCGGCTCCATCGTGGGGTTGTGGGGGACCAGGGTGACGGTGGAGCCGGTGCGCCGGAACGTCTTCACGGTCGCTTCCTCACCGGGGATGCCGGCGACGACGATCTCGCCGTTCTCGGCGGTCGGTTGGGACCGGACGACGACGAAGTCGCCGTCGAAAATGCCGATGTCGATCATCGATTCGCCGCGGACCCGCAGCATGAACAGGTCCCCGTCGCCGGTGAAGTCCTCGGCGATCGGGACGGTCTCCTCGATGTTCTCCGCGGCCAGGACGTCGGTGCCGGCCGCCACGTCGCCGACCAGGGGCACGTACCGCGACGGTCGACGGTCCACCGTCGCCCCGGACACCGGGTCGAAGCGCACCTGGATGGCGCGGGGTTTGGTCGGGTCGCGACGCAGGTAGCCCAGGCGTTGCAGCGTCGACAGGTGTGCGTGCACGCTCGAAGGGGATGTGAGACCGACGGCTTCACCGATCTCGCGCACCGAGGGCGGGTAGCCCCGTTCGCGCATCGTCGCCTCGATGCATTCCAGAACCTGCAGTTGCCGGTCGGTCAGATCAGCCGTGGTCATGGTTCGCCTTTCCTCACGCGCCGTGGTG
Organism: uncultured Iamiaceae bacterium; assembly: GCA_964626395.1. Taxonomy (GTDB): domain Bacteria; phylum Actinomycetota; class Acidimicrobiia; order Acidimicrobiales; family Iamiaceae; genus JAFDWI01. Next base: position 1,268 of record CAZVFF010000207.1, read on the forward strand.
CGAACGGGTGTTCGCCCACGACCGTACCCGATCGCGATGCGAATGACAAACATTTGTTCGATTCGGGCTTGACCCGAACGGACGTTCGTGCTTGAGTGGCTTCCGAACGGGTGTTCTGGTGGATCACGCCCGGCGAGAATGTCACACCCCCGGAGGACACTGGTCCCATGGCTGCGATCTTCACCCTTCCCGAGACACCCGAACCGCGGGGCGCGGGCCTGCGTGCACGGGGTCGGCATCGCCCGCGTCTGGTCCTCCTCGACGGCGGTCGGGCCCCCCGTACCCCCACGGTCCGCAAACCCTGGCTCGGTGTGCTCGCCGTCGCCGGTGCGACCGTCGCGCTCGTGGTGGTCGTGCTGGGCATCGGTGTCGTGTTCTCCGTGCTCGACGCGACGTCGCAACCGCCGACGCCGGCCGCCGTCGATGTACCCGTCGACGCCGCCGGGCAGGTCGTGGTCGTCGGATCGGGCGACACCCTGACGTCGATCGCACGTGAGCTGCAGCCCACCGGGGACATCACCCCGCTGGTGGAACGGCTGGCCGCGGCACACGGCCCGGCGCCACTGATGGCCGGTGAGCGGATCGCCCTGGAACCGGTGCTCGGCGCCGACCCGGGACGCTGAGGAGACGATCCATCGTACGCGTGCCGTTGTGTGGGCCGCGTCGAGTGGGCCGCGTCGAGTGGGCCGCGTCGAGTGGGCACGGTACCGTTGGGGTGTGCAATGTCCACGCTGCGGTGTCGATGACGACCGGGTGATCGACTCGCGCAGCGTCGACGGCGGACGTGCCATTCGCAGGCGACGGTCCTGTGCGCGGTGTGAACACCGTTTCACCACCTTCGAACGGATCGAGACGGCCGACCTGGTCGTCGTGAAGCGTTCCGGGGATCGGGTGCTGTTCGACCCGGCACGGATCGTGGCGGGGGTACGGGCGGCCTGCAAGAACCGTCCCGTCGACGACGAGGACATGGAAGGCGTGGCCGTCGGTGTCGAGGAGACCCTGCGCGCCGAGGGGCGGGTGGTCGTGCCCACCGAACGCATCGGGATCGAGGTCCTGGAGCGACTCCGGGAACTGGACCAGGTCGCGTACCTGCGTTTCGCCAGTGTCTACAAGGAGTTCTCCGACGCCGAGGACTTCGAACGCGAGGTCCGCCTGCTCACCAAGGCGACCGAACCGAAAACCCACGAGGGTCGCTGAGCGGCCCGCCGATCAGCGATCGGCCAGATAACGCAGCAGCAGGTCCCGACCGTCGGTCAGGACCCGATCGAGCCGGAAGGCCCGTGCCGGGGGAGCCTCGGCGCTGTGAGCGGCGCGGGCGGAGTCCCCGGCGGCCAACAACGGACCCAGGGTGAGACACCACTCGTCGATCAAGTCGGCACGGACGAGGTCGCCGTTGAAGGTCGGTCCACCCTCGCAGAGCACACACCGCACACCCCGCGCGGCCAGGTCGTCGCGGATCGCCAGTGGGTCGACCGAACCGGTACCTGCACGCACGATCTCGGCGACGGGTTCCAGTGCGGCGACCCGGTCCGCGGGGGCGTCCTCGACGGTGTAGATCAACGGGCGTTCGCCGGCGTCATCGAACAGTCGGGCGTCGGGATCGATCGAGAGGCTGCGTGAGACCAACGCGAGCCGGGCCGGTGTGGCGCGTCCGGCGGCGCGGCGTGCCTCGACGAGCTCGTCGGGTACCCGGACGGGTCCGTAGTTCTCCGCACGTGCCGTTCCGGCACCGACGAGGATCACGTCCGCCGAGCTGCGCAGGGCGTGGAACGCCGCGTGGTCCCCGGGCCCACCGATCCCCCCGGACCGTCCGGTCAGCGCGGTCGCCCCGTCCAGCGTCGTGGCCATGTTGACCACGAACCAGGGCAGACCGTCGGCGCGTTCACGGCGGTCCGCGAGGTAGAGGCGTGCGGTGTCCACGTCGGCGGCGGGTTCGGGCAGGATCTGGTGCATCCCGTGCAGGGTACCGGCCCGCGCCGGACGTCGCGAGGAATCACAATGATGTCATTCCGGTTACGGCGTTGCTCCGGGGCTTCAGTCGGCAACGGTACGCGCCGATGGCATACTCGTGTAACGGTTGTCACACCGTACGTTCCGATGTCGGTGTGATCTGGCGACGGGAGTTCCGAGTGGTCGATCCGGTGTTGGAGCACGGTGTGGAGTTCGTTCGTGCGATCGTGCGCGGTGCACGGCGACCCCAGACCCTGCCGACCCAGTTCCGTGAGATGGCCTCCGGGTTGGTCACCGGCGCGCTGTACCCGCTCGGCTTCTTCGATTCGGGTCCGGGTGGGCGGATGCGGTCGCACCGTGGGTCGGGCTCCGGGAGCACGCCGGTGCTGCTCGTCCACGGGTACATGGCCAACAAGTCGAACTGGTACTTCGTGGAACGGGAACTGCGGCGAGCCGGCTTCGACCGGATCCACGCGATGAACTACTCGGCGCACCGGGCCGACGTGGAGACCCTCGCCGAGGTCTGTGTGCTGCGTGCACACGAGGTGATGGCGGCAACCGGATCCGACCGGATCCACCTGATCGGTCACTCCCTGGGGGGCCTGGTGATCCGCAAGGCCGTCCAGTCGGTCGGCCTGGTCGAGGCAGCCAGCGTCGTGACCGTGGCGACCCCGCACGGCGGTGCGGACCTGGCGCGTCTGGTCCGGTTCTCGGGACACTCCAACACCGTCGCGCAACAACTGCGGCCCGGCTCGGCGTTCCTGCGACGGATGTGGTCCGAATCGCACCCGATGCCCGACACGCACTTCGTCGCCTACTACTCGAACCTGGACCTGCTCGTCACCGGTCGTCGGGCGATGATGCTCGAACCCGCGCTGGCGGCCACCAACGTGTTGATGAAGGACCACGGGCACCTGTCGGTGATGCTCGCACCGTCCCTGGCGCGATCGGTTGCCGGGGAACTGGCCGCGGTCGACGGCATCGCGGGTTACGGACGCCCGCTGAGTGGTCTACCGGTGGCGGCGGACCCGGTCGCCGGGGCGAGCCCCGGGTCCGTGGTGGATCCACCGGCCGCCGCTCGGCGCGACTGAACCGTCCCGACCCGGTACGGACGCCCCCGCGGGCGGGCTGTGGAAAACCCCGGTCGCGTCCCCAGGTCCGTCCCCAGTCGATCCACCTCCCGGCCGGTGAAATTCACAGGGTTCGCCCCCTATCGATCCACAGGGGTCCGCTCCTAGGGTGAACCCCCGTGTCACGGTCCCGTGGCGTGTGACATCCGGAAGAGATGGTGCGCCACCGGTTCCGCCGGCACGGCGTGTGAGGGCGGCGGCAACGGTGCCGTTGGTGCGAACTATCGCGAACGCCCTTGGACCTGGGTGTTCGCGACACGGAGACCGTTGACACGAGGGGAACTACCGTGCTGTAATTTACCGCTACATCTTGTGGTCGGATACGTCTCGCGGGCCGACCACCACGAGGGGTTGTGGTCGATAGGGTCGGAGTCGGACCCGTCGGAACGCCCCGGAAACGCTTTCGAAACCCATCACGACACGAAAAGGGACCGCCCCATGACCCTGG
>CAZVFF010000208.1:0-4784 GCA_964626395.1 uncultured Iamiaceae bacterium
GCGAACGCTTCGGGGACCACGTGCTGCCCACCGCCTGACCGGAGCCCGCGTCCGGCCGTGCCTGCGGGGGCGTCCGGGCGCGGGACCTCCGCCACCTGCCGGGTCCGTCCGGCGCGTGCCAGGCTGTGACCATGGACGACACGGTCGTTGCCCGTCACAGCATGCTGGTCGTGTATTCGTCGCGTTTCGGCAACAACCGTCGGCTGTGCGAGGCACTGGTCGACGGCACCCGGACCGAGGGGATCGAGGGTGTGTCCACCCGGCTGCTCGCCGCGGTCGATGCCGGACCGGCCGACGTGCTGGCCGCCGACCTGGTGGTGCTCGCCGCGTCGCCGAACATCGGGATGATCAACGGGCTGCTCAAGGACTTCCTCGAACGGATCTACTACCCGTGCATCGGCCACACCCGGGACCTGCCCTGTGCGCTGGTGTGCAAGGGCGACACCGACGCGACCGGCGCGTTGCGCGACACCGAACGCATCCTGAAGGGTCTGCGGTGGCGACAGGTCCAGGAACCCCTCGTGGTTCTGGGCGACATCACCGCGGACGATCTGGATGCCGCCCGTGAGCTCGGCGCGACCCTGGCCGGTGGACTCGACGTCGACCTGTGGTGACGCCCCGCCCGGCCCGTGGCCACGAGTGGGGGCCGGTCCGGTCCGGGTCGTAGCCTCACAGGCGTGTCGAGGTACGCGTTCGCCCTGAAACCCAAGTGGATCCTGGGCCACCTCATCGTCATCGCGATGGTCGTCGGATTCGTCAACGCCGGGTTGTGGCAGCTGCACCGCCTGGGGGAACGTCAGGATTTCAACGACCACGTCGTGGCCAACATGGAGGCACCGGTCACCCCGATCGACGAGGTGTTGCCCGCCGGGTCCGGCCCGGACGACGCCACCGATGCCCTGAACCGACGCGTCGTCGCCCGGGGCACCTACCTGGTGGACGACGAGATCCTCATCGCAGCGCAGGCCTCACCGGACGGTGTACCCGGCGTGTGGATCGTCACACCGCTGCAACTCGACGACGGTCGGATCCTGTTGGTGAACCGGGGCTGGTTGCCGTCCAACGGCGACATCACCGAGCCGCCGGCCGGGTCCGCGCCCACGGCCGAACCGGTCACGGTGACCGGCTGGATCTCGGAAACCCAGGTCCCCTCCGAGGGCGAGTCGGTCGAACCCGACGTCGACCGACAAACCACGTTCCTGCGGATCGACGTGGAACGGATCCAACGGCAGTTCGACGCCCCGCTCGTGCCGGCCTTCCTGCTGCGCAGCGCCCAGGAACCCGTCGACATCGGGGACCGCCAGCCCCAGAACCTCCGGCTCCCGGCGCTGACCACCGGGCCGCACATCGGGTACGTGATCCAGTGGTTCGGGTTCGCCGGGGTCGCCCTGGTCGGCTACCCGCTGTTGCTGTGGCTGATCGGTCGGGAACGGGCCAGGCCGCAGCCCGCCGACGTGGACCCCGACGACCTGCCGCCCGGCGCGTTCGTCGACGAACACGGCGTGATCGACATGACCGGGGTCGCCGCCGCGTCGCGTCGCCGAACCGTGCCCGTACCCGGAGCCGACGAGCCACCCGATCAGTGACCCCGGTCACGGACCTTCGCCCCTGACCGCCACTGGAACACGTTCCTAATCTCGGCCCCCACAGGGGACCCAGCCGTGGCGGCCCCGACGGGTTCGGTGCTGCCGCGGTCCTCTGTCATCACAACGACCCGCGCGCGACGCACCTCGGAGGCCCCGACATGACCGATCTCGACACCCCACGACAGGACGGTGAACGCAAGTCGACCGAGGAGCTGATCGGCCGGGCGGACCTGAACGATCTCGGCGAGATCCTCGCCGTCACCAACACCGACGTCGATTCGGTCATGCACCGCGTGCAGAACAACGCCGACGCGATCTTCTCGTGGGACTACGGCACCGACGCCCGTCCGGGCCTGATCCGGTTGTACGAGAAGGCCAAGAAGAACCAGTGGAACGCCACGACCGACATCGACTGGTCGATCGACGTGGACCAGGAGAAGGTCGCCCAGGAGACCTCGCTCGCGAACGCCGGCCTGTTCAGCGGCGACATCGACCTGAAAGGCACCGCGATCGAGAAGTTCAGCGAGGCCGACTGGATGAAGTTCGGGGTGGAGTCGCAGAACTGGACGCTGTCGCAGTTCCTGCACGGCGAACAGGGCGCGTTGCTGTGCACCGCCAAGATCGTGGAGACCGTGCCCTGGATCGACGCCAAGTACTACGGCTCGACCCAGGTGTTCGACGAGGCCCGCCACGTCGAGGTGTTCGCGAAGTACCTGAACGACAAGCTCGGCGGGAACTACCCGGTCAACGCGCATCTGGGGATGCTGTTGGACGACATCATCGAGGACTCCCGCTGGGACATCACCTACCTGGGTATGCAGATCATGGTCGAGGGCCTCGCGCTCGCAGCGTTCGGGTTCATCCGCCAGATCACCACCGAGCCGCTGCTCAAGCAGATCCTCAAGTACGTGATGTCCGACGAGGCCCGCCACGTGGCGTTCGGAATCCTGAGTCTGAAGGACTACTACACCGAGCTGACCAACGCCGAGCTGCTGGAGCGGCAGGAGTTCGCGTACGAGGCCGCGGTGCGGATGCGGGACCGGTTCCTGCAGCAGGAGGTGTGGGAACGCATGGGTGTGCCGGTGCGCGAGGTGCTCGAGCTGACCATGAACACCCCCGAGCGGGAGATGTTCCAGCAGATGCTGTTCACCAAGATCGTGCCGAACTGCAAGAAGCTGGGCCTGCTCGACGCCGGTGACGGTTGGCTGCGCACGAAGTTCGGGGAGCTGGGTGTGATCCAGTTCGAGGACTGGGCGGACACCGAGTCCGAGTACGACGACTTCTCCATCGCCGAAGGCGAGGGCGCCACCGCCTCCTGAGGGAGGGCGGCCCGAGCCGTCGACTGGACACCGGAGACGTGCTTCCCGTTCCGACGGGGAGCACGTCTCCGCGCGTCCGGGCGCATCGCCCCGACCCACGGGCACCCGAGTAGCATCCGTGCATGTGACCACCGGCACACGTGAACGGATCCTGAGCGCCGCGGTCGCGTGTGTGGGACGAGCCGGGTTCACCCGGTCGTCGATCGACGAGATCGCCGCCGAGGCCGGTGTGGGTCGGGCCACGGTCTACCGGCACTTCCCCGACGGCAAGGACCAGTTGTTCACCGAGACCATCGCCCACGAGGTCGAGGTGTTCTTCGTGCGGCTCGCCGACCACGTCGCCGACGCTCCCGGACTCGCCGCACGTCTCGAGGCGGGGATCCCGTTCGCGCACCGGATGCTCGCCGACCACGAGGTGTTCCAGAAGGTGCTCGAGACCGAGCCGGAGCGTCTGCTTCCGCACCTGTCGACGTCGTTCCCGCTGATCCTGGCCGCGCTGCGCACCTACCTGGTCCCGTTGTTGGAGGGCGAACGGTTGCGGGAGGGGGTCGACACCACCGACGCGGCCGACCATCTGGCCCGCGTGGTCCTGACGTTCATCCGTGGACCGGGCCACTGGGACCTGGACGATCCCGACCAGGTCCGGTTGCTGGTGCGGGGGTATCTGCTGGCCGGAATCCTGGTCGAACCGTTCGGAGAGTGACGGAAATCACAGTAACCATCCGTTGGTCATGAGACACTGAACCGCTTAGTGTCTCACCGTATGGGGGATGACGAGCCGGACATCCTGTGGCCGCCCGACGGCCCACACCGGGACCTGCTGGAAGCAGCGGGTCGTTGCTTGGCGCGCTGGGGAGTCTCCAAGACCACCGTCGCGGACCTCGCCACCGAGGCCGGGTGTTCCCGCGCGACCGTCTACCGGCTGTTCCCGGGCGGCAAGAGCCAGATCATGGCCGCCTACGGCGTGTTCGAACTCCAGACGTTCTTCGACGACGCCGCGCGCCGGGTCGAGGAGTCCTCGACGCTCGAGGACGCGCTCGTCACGCTGATCACCTCGGCCACCCGGGGTCTGGCCGACCACTCGGGTTTCCAGTTCATGTTGACCCACGAACCCGGCCTCATCCTGCCATACCTGGGTTTCGCGAACATCGACCGGCTCTACCGGCTCTCCGCCGACGCGCTCGGCCCCGCCTTCGAACGGTTCGCGCCGGGCCGCGCCGCGCGGCTGGTCGAGCTGGTCGCCCGCATCACCCTGTCCCACACGTTCCAGCCGTCGCCGTCGCTGGACGTCCGTGAAGCCGACGACGTCCGCCGTCTGGTGCGGCGCCACCTGCTCCCGATCCTCGACGTCGACACCCACCCGGTGTCGGTCGCCGCTTTCCCCACACCCGCACACACCGCCGTACCGGCATAGGAGAAACCCAGCATGAGCATCGACGAAACCATCCGCAGTTCCACCGAGGACCTCATCGGTCGAAAGGACATCAACGACCTGCGGGAGATCCTCGCGATCGTCAACACCGACGACTCCGACGAGCACGCCGTCGAGAACAACGCGGACTCGATCTTCACCTGGGACTACGAGAAAGGCGCCCGGCCGGGGCTGGACAAACTCTACGAGAAGGCCAAGCGCAGCCAGTGGAACGGTCAAACCGACCTGCCCTGGGACACCGACGTCGACCAGGAGAAGGTCGTCATGGAGAACTCGATGGCCAACGGCGGGTTCTTCGCCGGCGACCGCGACCTGACCGGCACCCCGTTCGAGAAGTTCAACGACGCCGACTGGGTCAAGTTCGGGATCGAATCGCAGAACTGGACGCTGTCCCAGTTCCTGCACGGCGAACAGGGCGCGCTGATCTGCACCGCCAAGATCGTCGAG
>CAZVFF010000209.1:0-4730 GCA_964626395.1 uncultured Iamiaceae bacterium
TCGCCCGACCCGCCGGCCCTGGCCAGCCGGGAGGCCGACGTGACCGGGGTCCTCGATGGAACCACTCATCTGGTGCTTGCCGGAACAAGCGCAATTCCCGCGTCATCCACTCGAAGACGTGACGAAGTTCCGGACAGGCAGGGGTGAGTTCCTGACCGGTGGGTGGGTGCTTGCCGGAACAAGCGCGATGTCCGCATCATCCACTCGAAGATGTGACGAAGTTCGGAAAAGGGGCGGGGGTGTCGACGGGATGACCATCGGGGGGGTGGCTAGCGGGGGGTGAGGGCGGCGACGACCTCGGCAGCGGGGCGTTCCTCGGTGACCGACCCGACCCCCTGGCCCGCGTAGATGTACGCCACGTCGAAGTCACCGGCGGTCTTCGCGTCGGCCAGGCGACGGTGAGCGTCCGGGTCGGCGGCCAGTTCGTCCTCCCGGCCGTGCCAGGTGTCGGTGAAGTCGTTGCGCAACGCCCGCCCGGCGTACGGCGCCGGCCAGGGGATGCCCTGTGCGATGTCGAACACCCGGGTGAACACGGTGTCGGCTCCGCCGGCCGCGCAGACCCTGGCGCGGGCGGCCGGGGTGTTGGTGGCCTCCGGGCACGCCAGGAACGCGGTACCGACCCACGCGCCCGCCGCGCCGGCGGCGAGCACGGCGGCCACACCCCGGGCGGTGCCGACCCCGCCCGCGGCCAACACCGGCACGGCATGGCCGACCCGTTCGAGCACCGCGTCGAGCAACGGCAGGGTGGCCATCCGGTCCAGGCCGTGACCGCCGGCTTCGGCACCGCGGGCGACGACCACGTCGACCCCGGCATCCACCGCGGCCGATGCACCGTCGGGGTCACCGACCTGGGTGGCCACGAGGATCCCGGCGTCGCGCAACCGCGCCACGAACGGGGTGATGTCTCCGAAGCTGACCGACACCAGTGCCGGCCCCGCGTCGATCGCCGCCTCGAGCGGCGAAGGGTCGCTGTGCAACGCCCACGCCATGAACCCGATCCCGAACGGGAGACCGGACCGGGCGGCGAACGCGGCCTCGGTGGCCACGAACGCCGCGTCCGCGGAACCACCCACGCCGATCATGCCCAGTGCCCCGGCGCTCGAAACGGCCGCGGCGAGCCGTCCGCCGGCAACCCCGGCCATGGGGGCGCACACGATCGGTGCCGCGGTGGCGAAGGTCGCGGCGAACCAGGATCCGGTCCGGTCACCCACGCCGTCGGAGACGTTCACGAACCGTTCCAACCGTGACATCCGCCCGGCCCGGCACACCCGTCGACGTCGCGTCGGGCCGCACGCAGCAACCGGGACCGCGTCCGGGTCGCGGCGACGGACGCCGCTCGGGGACGGGGACGCTCATTCATCGGTCACGGTGAAGGAATGGCCCAACGGGCTGCCGATCTGGTCGAAGACCCGGCCGTCGCCGGGCTCGGTGCCCTCGGGGACGTCGAGGGTGAACGAGAACGTTCCGTTCGCATCGGGATGCACCGGGTCCACCCGGATGCGTTTGCCGCCCGGGAGTTCGACGACCGGGTCGACCCGGTCGATCGGGGCCGGTGCGCCCTCTTGGCCGGTGTCGTGGCAATCGGCGAAGTAGGCGTGGCCGTACAAGGTGATCGACCCGCCCACGGCCACGGTGGGCGTGGGCGCCGTGTCGCCGGGTTGCATCGACGGGATCCCGTCGATCCAGGGCGCGGCGCAGGTCGGCGCGCCGCCACCACCCACGCCGGTGCCGTCCCCGTCGGTCGCCCCGCAACCGGCCGTCACCACCACGACCACGGCGGCCAGCAGGATCCGCTTCATGGCCCGACCCTACCGAGGCGTGGCGGAACGCGAGCCGGGGGTGCGCCCACGTCGCGTGGCGCGCACCCCCGGTCCGGATCTCCGACCCGGTGTCGGGAACGGGTCAGTACACGATGTTCTTGTAGTTGCCCCAGCCGTGCAGGTTCAGTTCGTGGGCCACGTTGAAGCTGTAGGCGCCGTGGGCGGTCGGCTGGTTCGGGCCCATCGGGAAGAAGTAGTTGGGGGCGTTGTACCAGTTGCCCAGACAGATCGGATCGAGGTGGAAGCACAGCTCGATCGTCGGGTTGTTGAAGCCCCGCAGGCCGTTGCCCGGGACCGCCAGGTTGAACGGGAACAGGTTCTCCAAGCCGCCCGGGTCACCGGGGAACGCCGGCAGGCGGCGGGCGTCGGAGAACAGCACCCCCTGGATGTTGCGGTGGGCGGGCTGGGTCTGCAGCACGTCACCGGCGACGATCGCACCCAGGCTGTAGCCGGTGATGATCGTGGGCAGGTTGCCGCACGTGTCGTGGAAGCGGTTGACCTCCCAGTTCAGCCGGTCCACGCCGACCCGGACGTTGTGGTGGGGGTCCGGGTCCCAGGGCATCCGGTTCGGGTAGGTGACGTGGACCGACCGGTAGCCGGCGGGTGCGCTGTTCATGAGCGCCGCCGGGTACGTCCCGCCCCAACCGTCGACGACGAACATCGTCGGCGAGCAGTAACCCGCCGCCCGGGCGGCCCCGGCCGGGGACGCGCCCACGGTGACGAAACCGGCGACGGCGAGGACCGCCGCCGCCAGCGTTGCGAGGAACTTCTTCATGGTGAACCCCCTGAGGTCCCGGAAGGTGATGTACGTTGATGTTCACAACGTTGTGAACAGTTCTATTCATCATTCGAACGGTTGTCAAGGGTCACATCCCCCGGCCCCGGTACGCTCTCGGGACGTGTCCGGAACACCGAACGGCGAGCGACTCCCCCGCGGGCCCCACAACCTGTCCCGCAGCCAGGTCGCCGAATCCCAGCGCACCCGCATGATCGACGCCATGATCGAGGCCGTGGCCGCGAACGGGTACGCCAAGACGACCGTCAGCGACGTGCTCGCCGGTGCCGGGGTGTCCCGGGCGACCTTCTACGAACAGTTCGACGACAAGGCCGACTGTTTCGCGGCCACCTACGCATCGGTGACCGACCTGTTGTCCAGACTGATGGACGCCGGGCTGGCCGCCCTGGGTGACCGGGTCGCCGACTCGTCGCCCTTGGAGGCGATCGACGCGCTCGTCGGCGGCTACCTGGAACTGATGCGCCAGTCGCCGTCCCTGGCCAAGGTGTTCCTGGTCGAGGTGTACGCGACCGGACCCGAGGGCATCGCCCGACGGCGCGCCACCATCGACGAGTTCGTCGGGTTGGTCGACTCGCTGTTGGCCGACGTCCCCTTCGACGGGACCGTGGAAGAACGCCGGTTCACGATCCGCACCCTGGTGCTGACCCTGGTCGCCCTGGTGACCGAAGCGACCGCGGCCGGCGAGACCGACACCGTGGCCGAGTTGCGGGAACCGTTCATGGGCGTGGTCGCCCGCATGCTGGGGATGCCGGTCAGCCCGGGCGGGTGAACCGGATCAGGTACTTGTCCTCGTGGTAGTAGGCCAACCACGCGGCCAGATCGTGCGCGTCGAGGTCGTCGCGGTGCGCCTCGACCGGCACGAAGTCCAACTTCAGCCGGGCCACGGCCACGTCGAACCCGGCGTCGACGAAGGTCCGGGCGACCTCGTCGACGTGCCGGATCGGTGGCATGCCCAACTCGTCCTTCGCCGACGCGTGCCATGCGGCGGTGAGTGCCGAATCGGCGTGCACACCGAGCGACGCGTAGTACGACGCCCCAGGCGCCAGCGCGCGGTGCACGTCGGCCGCGTGCCCGGCCAGGTCGTGGATCAGGTAGATGACCTCGTGGCTGAACGCGATGTCGAAGGGACCCCAACCGTCGGGCACGGTCTCGGCCGCCTCGAAGGTGAGGGGACGGTCGCCGGCCAGGCCGCGGGCGTCGTCGATCGCTGCTGCGGCGGGGTCGTAACCCGAGCCCGACCCGATGCCGACCACGTCGGTGAGCATCCGCAGGAACCCGCCTCGGTTGCAGCCCGCGTCCAGCACCTTCATGCCGGACAGGTCCGTTCCGACCGTTTCGACCATCGCCTTCCACAGGAAGCCGTGCTCGTGCTGCATCGCCTCGTCCGCGGCGGCGTCCTGCCAGTATCCCGAAGTCATGGCCCGCACCCTAGGTGGGCCGGTCGGGACCCGACCACCGGCTTCGTCGACCCTGCCGGGGGCCGCACGATCAGCCGGCGAACACGCCGGGTTCCTCGGCGGGGGTGATCGCCTCGACGGCTTCGAGCGCCGCGGTCTTCCCCGTCGGCTTCGCCTCCCGCGGGGTGGATCGCAGGAACGCCGCGGCGACCACCGCGGCGGCGGCGAGCACGGCGCCGATCAGGAACGCGGCGTTCATGTCGGCCGCCTCGCCGGTGCCCCCGTAGGTGGCGACCATCACGGTGACCCCGAGGCCGGAGCCCAGCTGCCACGCCATCCGTTGGGACGCCGCGGCGACACCCAGGTCCTCCTCCTCCACGGCGTTCGCGACCGACACCGACATGATCGGTTCGGTCCCGCCGTTGCCCATCCCCTGCAACGCCAGACCGATCAGCACGACCGCGATCGACCCGGCCAGGGTGCCGAAACCCAACACCAGCATCGCCACGGCCACCAACGCGGTCCCCACGATCCCGACCGGGCGTTCGCCGATCCGGCTGCCCAGGTGCCCCGCCACCGGCGACGACAAGCTGAACACCGCGGTGCGAGCCAACAACAGCAACGACACCGCCCACAACGCGTAGCCGAAGATGTCCTGCAGCATCAGCGGCGCAACGGCGAACGCGCCCATGTAGGCGGCCCCGGCGAACGCCGAGC
>CAZVFF010000210.1:0-4642 GCA_964626395.1 uncultured Iamiaceae bacterium
CCCGCACCCGGCCCCACTCGTTTCCGAAAAATGTACGGTTCGAGCGCCCCCGGCGGCTTTTCCGTCCGAATTTCGGGGTGGGTGGGGCTAACGTCGTGCGGCGTGGCAGAGATCGAGGTCGACGGACTCGTCGTCCGTTACGGACCGGTCACCGCCGTCGACGATGTCGCCTTCTCGGTCGACGCCGGGGAGGTCGTCACGCTGCTCGGACCCAACGGGGCGGGCAAGACGTCCACGGTCGAGGCACTCGAGGGGTACCGGCGACCGACCGCCGGCCGGGTGCGGGTCCTCGGGCTCGACCCGGTCGCCGAACGGGACGCCCTGGTTCCGCGCATCGGGGTCATGCCCCAGACCGGCGGGGTCTATCCCGGTATCCGGTGCAGCGAGATGCTGCAGCTGTACGCCGGATTCCACGCCGCCCCGGACGAACCCGGCGACCTTCTGGAACGTGTCGGCCTCGCCGGACACGAACGGAAACCGTGGCGGACCCTGTCCGGCGGGGAACAGCAGCGGCTCTCGTTGGCGCTGGCGCTCGTGGGTCGGCCGCGCGTGGTGTTCCTCGACGAACCCACCGCCGGAGTGGACCTGACCGGACGCCGGTTGGTGCGTCGACTGGTCCGATCCCTGGCCGACGACGGCGTCGCCGTGCTGTTGACCACCCACGACCTGGCCGAAGCCGAACGGGTCGCGGACCGGGTCGTGATCATCGACCGCGGCCGGTTGGTCGCCAGCGGTACGGCGGCCGAACTGGCCGTCACCGACGGTGCCCGACGGATCCGTTTCGGCGGTCCGCACGGGATCGACGTGACGACGCTGGGCCGACAGGTGGGAGCCACGATCGCCGAGGAGACCAACGGCGAGTACCGCGTCGACCTCGAACCCACCCCGGCGAACATCGCACTCTTGACCGCACGACTCGCCGACGCCGGGATCCGGTTGACGGACCTGCGAGCGGGACGGCACCACCTGGAGGACATCTTCACCGCGCTCACCGGCGCCGACGGACAGGACGGCGATGATGGCGACAGCTGACCAGGTCCGATCACCCGGGGCGGCGCCACGGTCGGCCCGTGTCCGGGCACAGACCCGCATCGAACTGATCCTGACACTGCGCCGCGGCGCGTCGTTGTTGCTCACGTTCGTGATCCCGGTGTTCCTGCTCGCGTTCTTCACCAAGGTCGACATCCTGGGCATCCACGGGCGCCTGGTCGACTACCTCTACCCGGGCATCGTGTCGCTGGCGGTCCTGTCGACCGCGATGGTGTCGTTGGCGATCGCGACCGGTTTCGAACGCACCACCGGTGTCCTCAAGCGACTCGCGGTGACACCGCTGCAACGGGGCGAGCTCCTCGCTGCGAAGACCATCTCGATCGTCTGCATCGAGGTGGTCCAGATCACGATCCTCACCGGCGAGGCCTTCATCCTGGGTTGGCGACCCACCGACGCGAACTTCCCGGTGTTGATCGGCGGACTGCTGCTCGGAACCGTCGCGTTCGCCGGGATCGGTCTGCTGATCGCCGGAACACTGCCGGCGATGTCGATCCTGGCGGTGGCCAACGGGCTCTACCTGCTCCTCCTGCTCTTCGGGGACATCATCGTGCCCGTCGACCACTTCCCGGACGCGCTACGGGCCCTGGTCGACGTCCTGCCGGTGACGGCGCTGTCGGAGATCTGTCGGGGCGCACTCGACGGCAGCGGCATCCCGGTGAGGTCCTGGATCGTCCTGGCCGTCTGGGCGCTGCTCAGCCCGACGTTGGCGGCCCGCTGGTTCCGCTGGGAATGACGACCCGCTCGGGATTCTCGGCACGATGGCGGGCGATTCGTTCACGGTCCCGCTCGCGGCGTTCCTCGTCGTCACCCGCGGTGGCCTGCCGGAACCAACGGAAGAACAGGATGATGATCACGATGCCGATGTAGATCCCGCTGATCGACCGCATGATGAACCCGGCGAGCTGCTGGTCACCCAGCGCGGTGAGGCCCCAGTACTGGTCCCAGGGGTGGATGTAACCGACGTAGATGACGTCCTGGGAGTAGGTCAACCAGGCCGATGGGATGATCGTCAGGATCCCGACCAGGAACAGGTAGAGGCCCTGCACCGGCAGACTGACCCGCAACTCCGGGAGCGGGCCGCAGATCGCGGTCCACATCAACAATGCGGTGATCACGACCACGAAATGGACGGTGAAGTGCATTCCGGACCAGCGCACCGATTCGTTGACGATCACCGGCAGGTGGCCGAGCACCATGACGATGTTGTAGATGATCCCGGCCACGAGTGGCCGGGTGAAGAACCGGAACACCTGGTAGGCACGACCACGTCCCAGAATCAGGCGCGCCAACCATTCGGGCATCGCCATCAACATCATCGGCGGCACGACCCAGGTCAACAACAGGTGCTGGACCATGTGGGCGCTGTAGAGGTAGTCCTCGGCGAAATCGTGGAACGGCCAGTCGACCGCGAACCAGAGAACGGCCAACCCGCTGAAGAACCAGGCCGACTGGGACCGGGTGATGATCTTCTCGCCCCTGGGCACCGCCTTGGGTCCGACCACCCGTGTCGCGTACAGGTACAGCAGCACCAGGACCGCGATCATGACCCACACTTCCGGGTGCGGGACGAACCGCCAGGGGTCGGGGTTCGCGGCCTTCTCGTAGGGTGAGAGGAGGGGGAGGTTGTTCATGACCGGTCCCTTCGTACCTGTGGCACCGGACCAGCGGTGGGGTCAGCGGAAGCCGGACGCCCAGTAACCGAACGTCGCGAGCATGCCGCAATAGACGACGACCGCCACGCCGAGGCCGAAGAAGAACACGCGCCTCGCCATCGCGTGGTCGAACTTCAGGTGCATGAAGAACATGGCGACCATGAAGAACTTGATGATCATCAACGCGACGAGGCCCCACACGTAGACCACGCCGAGCTGGTCCTCGGTGTAGCTGAAGGCCACCTCGATCGCGGTCATCACCGCGAGGATCACCGCGATGACGACATAGGTCTTGTCCTGGACCTGGTGTTCGAGCGCGTAGTCGCCCTCGTCGATTCCGGCTTCGTAGTTCTCGATCGACTGGTCGGTCACCGATGCTCCTATTTGTGGATCAGGTAGACGACGGTGAAGATCACGATCCACACGACGTCGACGAAGTGCCAGTACAGGCCGATGACCTCGACGACCTCGGCATTGCCCTTGTGCAGGCGTCCCCGGAACGACATCGCCAACAGGATCAACAACAGGATGATCCCGATCGTGACGTGCACGCCGTGGAAACCGGTGAGGCTGTAGAACGACGACCCGAAGATGTTGGTGGTGTAGCCGAGGCCCTCGTCGTACATGGTGGTGAACTCGTACACCTGGCCGGCGATGAAGCTGGCACCGAGGATCGCGGTGGCGATCAGCCAGGTGCGGGTCTTGCGCCATTCATTGCGGTGGGCCGCGGAGACCGCCAGCACCATCGTCAACGAACTCATCAACAGCACGAAGGTCGACGTCGAGGTGAACGGGACGTTGAGCACGTCGCCCATGTCGGGGCCCTGCTGTGCCCGCCCGTTGTAGAGCAGGTAGGCCGAGATGAACGCACCGAACAGGAGGCAGTCCGACGCCAGGAAGATCCACATCCCCAGCTTGGAGTGCGAGATCCGGGTGGAGGTCTCCGGGCTGAGCGCCGGGTGGTCCTGGTGCATGTCCCCCGGGGCGATGGCGCCCTGCAGTGCAGCGTCAGACATTTGCTCCCACTTCGTGGATCTCGTGTTCGGCCCCGGCCGTTCCGGCATCGGGTCCGGTGTCGTCGGGCGGTGGAGTCTCGGCCGCGGTCGACGGTTCGATACCCCAACCGACCACACCGAGGAACAGCAGGAATCCACCCACGGCGCACAGACCCAGGTTGAAGATGATGCCGTAACCGATCAGCATCACGCCGAGGGCGGCGACCAACGGCCAGTACGACGGCGAGGGCATGTGCGGGACGTTGCCGGTCGGCTTGTCCATGACCTCTTCCATGTTGGCGATCCGCACGACACGACCGTGTTCGTCCTCGGCGTACTTGCGGTGCCACGCCTCGTCGAGGTCGCGCACCTTGGGGATCTCGTAGAAGTCGAACTCCGGCGGCGGCGACGAGGTGATCCACTCGAGCGTCCGAGCGTCCCACGGGTCGGGTTCACAGGTGAACTGACCGGCGGCGTGCGCCTTGCGTCGCGAGTACACGACGTTGATGATGAACAACAGCACCGACAGGGCGAGCAGGTACGAACCGATGGTGGAGACCATGTTCCACAGCTCCCAGCCGTAGCCGGGCAGGTAGGTGTAGACCCGTCGGGGCATCCCCTGCAGACCCAGGACGTGCTGGGGCCCGAAGGTCAGGTTGAACCCGATCAGCATGAGCCAGAAATTCCACTTGCCCATCGGTTCGTTCAGCTTGTGGCCGAACATCTTGGGCCACCAGTAGTAGAAGGCGCCCATGAAGATGAGGAACGCTCCACCGAACAGCACGTAGTGGAAGTGGGCGACGATGTAGTACGAGTCGTGTTGTTGGGTGTCGGCGGGGGACACCGCGTGGGTGATCCCGGAGATCCCGCCCAACATGAACATCGTGAACATCCCCACTGCGAACAGCATGGCGGTGTCGAAACGGATCTGCCCGCGCCACATCG
>CAZVFF010000211.1:0-4632 GCA_964626395.1 uncultured Iamiaceae bacterium
TCTCCACGATCTTCGCGGTGCACACCAGTGCGCCCTGTTCGCCGTGCATGAACTGCGACAGCGTCCAGTTCTGCGACTCGATCTGGTACTGCGTCCATTCCTTCGCCGACCACTTCGCCATGGGCGTGCCGGTCAGGTCGATGCCGAGCAACTCGAAGATGTCGTCGCTCATCGCGCCCTGTTCGGTGGCGAGACGTTCCGGGTCGACCTCGATCGACCAGTCCAGGTCGGTCTGGCCGTTCCACTGGGAGTGCTTCGCCTTCTCGTACAGACGGTTCAGCCGCGGGCGTGCGCCCTGTTCGTAGTCCCAGGTGAAGATGGCGTCGGCGTTGTCCTCGACGACGTGGATCGTCTCGTCGACGTCCTCGGTCGCGAGGGCGAGGATCTCGTCGACCTCGGTCAGGGCCGGGTCCTTGTCGGCGATGGTCATGATGGTTCCCCTTTGGTTGTGCGGGTGGTGGTGCCGGTGACCGGTCGGTCCCCGGTGGTGGTGTCGGCGCGCTCCCCCAGCGCGTCGACGAGGCGGACGAGCAGCCGTTCCCAGGCGTCCGCGTCGGGCAGGTCCGGCTCGAGCGGGTCGAGCAGCAGGAATCCGAATCCGACGGCGTGGCAGAACGTGACCAGCGATGCGGTGTCGATGTCGGGGTCGACGCCGCCCTGGGCCTTGGCGAGTTCGACGATCTCGGTGAGACGCCGCTGGCGTTCGGCGATCCGGGCACGCATGACCGCGGCCACCTCGGGGTGCCGGCGGGCGGCGACGAAGGCCTCGAGCAGCAACGACGATTCGGTCGGGTCCGACTCGCCGCGGCGGATCAGGCTCGCGCCGGCCGCGAGCAGGATGTCGCTCATGCGGCCCTGGAAGCGGTGGTCGGCGAAGAGCAGTTCCAACTCGTCGGACGCGTGCGGGTCGATGGCCTCCACCAGCAGTTCGGCCTTGCCGCGGTGGCGGGCGTAGATGGCACCGGTGGTCACCCCGGCGCGGCGGGCGATCTCGGCGACGCCGGCCTTGTCGTAGCCCCGTTCGGCGAACACCTCCGCCGCGGCGTCCAGCAGGCGTGCACCCAGCTCGTCGACATCGGCGACGGGTCCGGACGCATCCCCCGGCGAACTGATGTCCTCGACGACGGCCACGGTCCGATGATAACCGATATTATCACGTGTGACAAACGGCTCACCCACGACCAACGGTGCCGCTGTTCAGATCACGGATCCGCGTCCGGCGCCGGACGCGCCGTCCGGCTCAGATGCCCGCGTCGGCGAGCAGGCTCGAGAGCTCCACGGTGGGCCGCGCCCCGAAGTGGCTGATCACCTCGGCGGCGGCCAACGACCCGATCCGGGCGCAGTCGGTCAGCGAACGGCCACGGGTGAAGCCGTACAGGAACCCGGCCGCGTACAGGTCCCCGGCACCGGTGGTGTCGACCACCTCGGCCACCGGTTCGGCGGGCACCTCGTAACGTTCCCCACCGGCGAACACGATCGACCCGGCGCCGGAACGGGTGACCGCCCAGATCGCCGGGTGCGTCCGGGCCTGTTCGACGGCGACCTCCAGGTCGTCGACCTCGAACAGCGAACACAGCTCGTGTTCGTTCGCGAACACCAGGTCGACCCGTTCGTCGATCAATCCGACGAACTCGTCACGGAACCGGTCCACGCAGAACGGGTCCGACAACGTGAACGCGGTGGTGCGTTCGGCATCGTGGGCGGCGTCGAAGGCCCGCATCAGCGCGTCCTTCGCCGACGGCGAATCCCACAGGTAGCCCTCGGCGTAGATGACCGCGGCGGACCGGACCAGGTCGGTGTCGATGTCGACCGGTTCGAGGGTCGCGGCCGCCCCCAGATAGGTGCACATCGTGCGTTCCGCGTCCGGGGTGACCATCACCAGACAACGAGCGGTCGCGGGACCCTCGGCTGCGCGGGCGACCGACGCGGTCACCCCCATGGCGGTGATGTCGTGGTTGAACACCTTGCCGAACTGGTCGTCGGCGACCTTGCCGATGAAACCGACCCGGCCTCCGAGCGAGGCGATACCCGCGGCGGTGTTCGCGGCCGATCCACCCGACGCGGAGACCCCAGCGGGCAGGTTCGCGTACAACGCGTCCGAGGTGGCCAGATCCACCAGGGTCATCGACCCTTTCGCCAGGTCGTGTTCGGCCACGAACGCGTCGTCGGTGCGGGCGAGGACGTCGACGATCGCGCTACCGATCGCGACGACGTCGAGGCTGGTCGAGTCGGTGTTCATAACGTGCGAACACTACCCGGTCGGTCGGCGCCACCGGGCCGCCCGACGGCTACCAGACCGCCCGACCGTAACCCGTGACCGTCGACCAGACCCGGTCCACCCGGATGCGTGCACCCGTGTAGGGCGCGTTGATCATCAGACCACCCCCGATGTACACCCCGATGTGGTAGGCGGGATTCCCGAAGAACACGAAGTCGCCGGGCTGGAGGTCCTCACGTTCCACCGGTGTGGCCCAGACCTGTTGGCCCTGGGACACCCGCGGCATCGAGGTGACCCCGGCTGCCTGGAAACCGCGCAGCATCAACCCCGAGCAGTCGTAACCGGTGGGACCGGTCCCGCCCCAGATGTACGGCTTGCCGATCTGGGCGATGATGAACTCCAGCGCGATCGCCGTGCGCTCATCCGCCGTCTCGGGGACCACGATCGTGCCGACCGGGCTCTCCACCGTGGTGGCCCCCTCGGGCAGGTCGACCACATCGGGCAGGTCGTCGAACGCGCCGGGCGCGAAGTCGGCCATCGCGCCGACCTGCTCGCGCAGCTCCGCGCGGTCCTCGTCGAGCTTGGTCTGTGCGTCGTCGACGGCCTTCTTCGTGGCCCGTTCGTCGGCCCGCGCCGCGGCCAGCCGGTCCTGCGCACGTTCGTGGTGGGCGCGGGCGTCCTCGACATCGGCCCGGGTCCCGGACCGTTCCTCCTCGGCTTCGTCGACGTGCCGCGTCGCGTCGGCGATCGTGACCCGCACGTAGGTGTGGTTCGGTGACACGGTCGCGGAGCCATCCGGGTCCAGAGGTGCCGAACCCCCTTCGGCGGTGCCGTACCCGGCGTACGCGTGCAGCGCCGCGGCCCGCAGGATCTCGCGGCTGGTCGCCACCCGCTCGGCGGCGTCGACGTCGACGTCACGCACCGCGTCGTACGCGGCGCGTGCCTCGCGGGCGGCCGCTGCGACCTTCTTCGTGGCGGTGACCTGTTCCAGGTGCGCCAGCTTCACCAGCGCGAGGTCGCGCAGGTCGGCATCGACCAGGCGTGCCGCGTGGAACAGCGGATCGTCCTCCATCGAGGGGATCAGCGGTGCCGGGGTCGAGGCGAACCCCCCGGCGGCCTGTTCGATCGTGGCGTCGTCGACCGGTTCGGCAGTGGTCGGCGGCACCGTCGTGGTCGTCGAGTCCGGGGTGGTCGTGGTGGTCGTCGAGGTGGGTGCCGTCGTCGACGGCGGCACGCCCCCGGCGCTGGTCGGGGGCGCGGACGTGGACGGCGCGACCGTCGGATCGGGCGGCACCGGGTCGTCGGCACCGGCGGAGGGCACCGTCCCCGACAACGTGAGGACGGCGGCAGCGACGAGTGCGCCCGTTGTCCGCCAGATCTGTCGTCGCACTCGTCCTGTTCCTCTCGACCTGTCGACCGTTCCGCCACGTCGACGAGACGGCCGTCACACCGATACCGGCCACAGGCTACCAGCGATTTTCCGATCGGCAAGCGCGTCGATCACCGTCCCGTCACCGGTATCGGCGACCTCGGGGACGCCGCCGATGCCGATACGATCGATGCGTCCCGAATGCCACGAACCAGCGAGGAGCCCCGGGTGCCGGATCCCGTCGACGAGCACAACCCGTACCGTCTGCCCCGAACGGCGTTGCCCCGTCGTTACGAGCTCACGCTGGAACCCGACCTGGACGCCGCCACGTTCGCCGGTCACGTCGACATCGAGGTGGACCTGGTCGAACCGCTGGAGGAGATCGTCCTGAACGCGGCCGAGTTGGACATCACCTCGGCGGAGATCATCTTCCTGGACGGCACCGCGCACGAATTGGACGTCGTACCGGACGAGGCGGCCGAGCGGGTGAGCCTGTTCGCCGTCGACGAAGCCGCACCGACCGGACCGGCGACCCTGTCGATCGACTTCACCGGCATCCTGAACGACAAACTGCGCGGGTTCTACCGCTCGACGTTCACCGACACCGACGGCAACGAACGGACCCTGGCCACCACCCAGTTCGAATCGACCGACGCGCGTCGTGCCTTCCCGTGCTTCGACGAACCGGACTTCAAAGCGGTGTTCTCGGTCACCCTGGTCGTACCCGACGACCTGCTGGCCGTGTCCAACGGCGCCGAGGTCGAACGCGCCGACGCGGGCGACGGCCGGGTGCGGGTGCGTTTCGCCGACACGATCCAGATGTCGACCTACCTGGTCGCGTTCGTCGTCGGACCACTGGAGGCCACCGACGCCTTCGACGTCGACGGCGTACCACTGCGGGTCGTGCACCCACTCGGCAAAGCGCACCTGACGCCGTTCGCGCTGGAGGTCGGCGCGTCGGCGCTGCGGACCTTCACCGACTACTACGGCATCGCCTACCCCGGCGACAAGGTCGACCTGGTGGCGATCCCGGACTTCGCGTTCG
>CAZVFF010000212.1:0-4628 GCA_964626395.1 uncultured Iamiaceae bacterium
GACGAGGCCGGGAACAAGGTCGAACGGGGCGGTGGCTACCTGACGATCACCGAACCGTGGCCGGCGATGCTGCGCGGCGTGTGGGGCGACCCGGAACGGTTCTTCGACACGTACTGGTCCCAGTATCCGGGGAAGTACTTCGTGGGCGACGGCGCCAAGATCGACGAGGACGGCTACTACTGGGTGATCGGCCGCGTCGACGACGTGATGAACGTGTCCGGGCACCGGATCTCGACCACCGAGGTCGAATCGGCACTCGTGTCCGACGAACGGGTCGCCGAGGCCGCCGTGGTGGGCGCAACCGACGCGACGACCGGGCAGGCGATCGTGGCGTTCGTGACACCCAAGGGCGACACCGAGTGGACCGAGGCGTTGGGTGAGGACCTGCGTGCCCGGGTGTCCGACATGATCGGCAAGATCTCGCGGCCGCGCACGATCATCTTCACCGACGACCTGCCCAAGACCCGCTCGGGCAAGATCATGCGACGCCTGTTGCGGGACGTCGCCGAGGGGCGCGACCTGGGCGACACGACCACGCTCGCCGACCCGACGGTCGTCGAGGAGATCCGCGACCGCGCCGAGGGCAAGGACGCCGCCCGGGGCGGTTGAGGTGTGCGGTCGGTGGTTCGACCTTTCCGGGACCCCGGGACGATGTCCATATTGGAAGGGATGCCGGCCGCGACCCTGAACCCCTGCACTGATCGGGCGGGACGGGCGGGGACACCCGGTACGCTCCGGCACATGGGAGTCACGCGACCGACACACGTGCTCGGGGCGCCGACCACGGGTCGGCTGCGCCGACGCGCACGTGCGTGGCGGACGGTGGACGACGGAGCCGGCCGGTGACCGTGACCGCTGACACGAACTGGACCTGGCGCAAGGATCCCGTCGACCCCGGTCCGTGCGCGATCTTCGACATGGACGGCGTCATCTCCGACGCGAGCGGCCGCCAGGAGCTGCTGGTCGGCGAAAATCGGGACTGGGACCGGTTCTTCGCCGCCGCCGACACCGACGTCGTGTCCGAAGACGCCGCCGAACTCCTCGGCATCCTCGGTTCGGGTGGCCTGCAGATCGTGGTGCTCACCGCGCGACCCGACACGATCCGCGACCTGACCGTCGCCTGGTTGGAACGCCACGGGATCCCCTACGACCTGCTGGTGATGCGCCCCGACAACGACCGTGGCACCTCGCGCACCTACAAGCGCGCCGCGCTGGCAGACCTGCGGACCTTCGGTTTCACGCCCCGTATCGCCTTCGAGGACGACGCCAGAAACGTCGAGATGTTCCGGGCCGAAGGGGTGCCGTGCGTGTACATCCATTCGGGCTACTACGACTGAATCGGCCCGACAGGTTCTTTACACGCGCCTCGTAGACTCGGCGGTGGAATCAGGACCACCACGACCCCACCGAGGAGGAAGGACATGGTCAACAACCTCAAGACGGTCGTGTTGCTCGCCCTGCTCGGCGGCATCATGATCGGTATCGGCAGCTTCTGGGGATCCGGCGGCGCCATCATCGGGCTCGTCATCGGCCTGGTGTTCGTCGGCGGTTCCTACTGGTTCAGCGACAAGATCGCCATCAAGGCCGCCCGGGCCAGGCCCGTCACCGAGGCCGAGATGCCCGAGTACTACCGGATCATGCGTGAGTTGACCGCCAAGGCGGACATGCCGATGCCGGCGTTGTACGTGTCGCCCGAACCCCAACCCAACGCGTTCGCCACGGGACGCAACCCCGACCACGCCGCGGTGGCTGTCACCCAGGGCATCCTGCAGGTGCTCACGTGGGAGGAACTGCGCGGCGTGCTCGCCCACGAACTGTCCCACGTGCGCAACCGCGACATCCTGATCTCGTCGGTGGCCGCGGCCGTCGCGATGGGCATCACGTTCATGGCCCGCATGGCCATGTGGGGTGGGATGTTCTTCGGCGGTGGCCGGGACCGCAACGGCAGCGTCATCGGTCTGCTGGCGATGGCGATCCTGGCACCGTTGGCGGCGATGGTCGTGCAGATGGCGATCAGTCGTTCCCGCGAATACGAAGCCGACCACACCGGCGCCGAACTGCTCGGCACCGGCGAACCGCTCGCCCGGGCTCTGGCGAAGATCGAACGGGGCGCCGCGCAGGTGCCGATGGACATCGACCCCGCGCAGGCCACCGCCTACATCATCAACCCGTTCACCGGCCGCCGGGTCCAGTTCGCGAACCTGTTCTCGTCGCATCCACCGACCGCGGACCGTATCGCCCGCCTGCAGCGCCAGACCGGCGCGATGCACGGTCACGGCGGCCCCATCCAGGGCGGCCCCATCAGCTGAACACGTCACGACCTCGACGGTCGGGGCACCACGGACGTGCAGACCCCGGGGTCAGTCCCGGAAGTTCTCGAACTGCAGCGGGATCCCGTAGTCACCCTCGCGCAGCTTCGCGATGACCTCTTGCAGGGCGTCCCGCTTCTTGCCGTTGACCCGCAACTGGTCGCCCTGGGTCGACGACTGGATCCCCTTGATGCCGAAGGCCTTGATCGCCTTGTTCAACTCACGGGCCTTGTCCGAGGAGATGCCCGCCACCAACGTGACGATCTGGCGGGCCGAACCCCCCGAGGCCTCCTCGACGTTTCCGTAGTCGACCGCCTTGAGTGACACCTTGCGACGCACGAGCTTCTCCTCGAGCACCTGACGCAGCGCCTTGAGCCGCTCCTCGGACACCGCCTTCAGCGTGATCGTGTGGTCCGCCAACTCGACGCTCGCGTGCGCGTTCTTGAAGTCGAAACGGTTCGCGACCTCGCGTGAAGCCTGGTCCACCGCGTTGCGGACCTCCTGGAGATCCACCTGGGAAACGACGTCGAAGCTGGCCATGGTCGCCCATCCTAGAGGTCGACACGGAAACCCCCGTGGCCGGTGTGGGAGCATCCGCGGTGCTTGGCTACAATCGGTCGGCCTGAACGGATCGGTGCCCGAGCGGCCAAAGGGAACTGGCTGTAAACCAGTCGCGTCATGCTACGAAGGTTCGAATCCTTCCCGGTCCACCACACGCTGCGGCTCTTCGGCGGGCGCCGGACCCATCTCGGTGGCCCGTGCCGCGGCGTCGTCGCCGGTGCCGGCCGGTGCCGCTGGATCACCTGCACCGGCGGCACCCTGTCCGGGCCCGACGATCGCGAGCGCGCCGGTCATCTCCTCCAGACGTGCCCACGAGGTGATGTCCTCGGAGTTGGTCAACAGGATCACCTGCGAGGTGACCGACTGGTCCAACAGGACCCCCAACAGCGCGGGCCGGACCGACGGGTCGAGCGCGGCGAAAGGCTCGTCCAACAGCAGTGGGAACGACTCGTCGTCGTCGCCCAGGCCGCGGCACGCCCCGAAACGGGTGATGAGTGCGTCGATCAGCTCGGGGGTGTCCACGCCGGCACGGTGGGGGACCAGCGCGCCGTCGGTGGAACGCCCGGCCGTACCGACCGCGTCCATGCGTGCCGCGGCCTCGATCGCCGGGCGGTGTTCGGTCGCCCAGTCGACGTCGACGTCCCCGGCTGTCCGATGCCAGCGTTGCAACGCGTCGGCCACGTCGGCTTCGACCGCGGCCCGGTGTCGGCGTCGGTGTTCGGAGTCGATGTAGCCGTCGATGCGGTCCAGCTGGTAGCTCAGATACGAATCCGAACCCGACTTCTCGAGCGCGTCCTCCAGTTGGCGGGCGTAGTACTCGACCCGGGCACGGAACACGAACGCCGTGATCGTCGCCACCACCGCGATGCCGATCAACACGAACGTCGCCGTCGTGTTCACCGTCGAGGCGATCGCCGCCCCGGCCAGGCTCACCGTGCCCAGTACCGCCGCCAACAACCGGGTCCGGTCGGCCTGACCCATCGCTGCTTCGCGTGCGTGGTAGTTGTGGTCGATCCGTTCGGTGAGCGCCACGTCCTCGATCCGTTCGTTCCCGTCGCCCTGCTGCTCCTCGTGACGGGTCAACGCCTCCCGGGCGATCTGCACCCGGTGGGCGTCGGACCAGAGCGCCTTCTGGTCGACCCGACCCAGCCGACCGATCAACTCGCTGCTCCGGGTCGACGCGATCAGATCGTTCGGCCCCAGTCGGGCGGTGCGACGGGCGGTCGCGGCGTCCATTCCCATCGTGTCGAGCAGATCGATGGTGCCGTCGGCACGCGTGAAACTGCCGGTGACCTCGCGCCGCTCACCGGTGTCGATCACCCGGTGGGGGGCGTCGGGGGGACGGAAGATCGTCAGCACCCGACCGGCGTCGGTGACCACCTCCAGATGCGTGCCGGACCGGTGCGTCGACAGGCCGCCGAGCAGCTCCTGGATCATCGACTCGCGGGTGGTGGACCCGACGCCGGAGATCACCGTGCACCGGGGGTGGAAGCTGATGTCGATCGTCCGATCGCTCGCCTGGACGGCGAGCCGAGAGAACCTCATCACCACGGCACGTCGGCAGACCACGGCGCGGACTTGAGTCGAACGGCCCATTCGAGCGCGTCCGGGGGCCGTGCGAGTTGGCGGCCGGGGGGTCCGCCCCGTAGGATCGCGCATCCGGGTCGCCAGTGGCGGCCGGTTGCAGCACGCCCCAACGGCACGCCCCCTTAGCTCAGTCGGCAGAGCGTTTCCATGGTAAGGAAAAGGTCGACAGTT
>CAZVFF010000213.1:0-3513 GCA_964626395.1 uncultured Iamiaceae bacterium
GCGCGTCGCCCGCACTCGCTTCGTCCTCTCTTCCGTTTTCAAGGAGCGTCTGCTCGCTGCACGTGTCGTCGGAACAACCGTGGTGCAGTTTGCTCGTCCGACCGTTTTCCGATCCGATGAGCGGGGTGCCACCCTAGCGCGGTGTTCCTCGATTCACAACTCGAGATTCGAACTCCGTGCCGAAGCGACTCGTGCAACGTAGACCCGCCCGGTGGCCTCCACCAAATCGAAACGGCGGATCCGGACGTGACGTCGGGCACGCCAGCATCAGGAGTCGTCGAGGACCAGCAGGGCGTGGGATTTCCTGCCCCGGCGGAGCAGCAGGTAGCGGCCGTGGAGCAGATCCGTGCGGTCCAGGGACGCGTCCACGTCCAGCCGTTGGTCGTTGCAGTAACCCCCACCCTGGCCGAGGGCCCGTCGCGCCTCGCCCTTGGACGCGCAGAGTCCGGAATCGACCAGCGCGTCGACCGCGTCGATACCGGTGTCGAGGCGGTCGGACCCGACCCGTCGGGTGGGGATCTCGTCGACCAACATCTCGAACGCACCGGCGTCGGCCTCGAGCGGTGAGGCGCCGAAGAGCAGCCGGGACGCACGATCGGCCTGGGCCGCTGCCTGCTCACCGTGTACGAATGCGGTCAGGGTGTCGGCCAGCAACCGCTGGGCGACCCGCAGGTGCGGCGCGTCGGCGTGCACGGCCACGGTGTCGGCGATCTCGTCGGTCCCCAACAGGGTGAGTCGTGACAGGAGCGTCGCGACGTCGGAGTCGGCGGTGTGGATCCAGAACTGGTGGAAGCGGTAGGGCGAGGTCCGGGCGGGATCCAACCAGACGGTGCCACCGTCTGCGGATTTGCCGAACTTCGTACCGTCGGATCGGAGCAGCAACGGCCAGGTCAATCCGTGCACGGCGCCCCCGCCACGCCGGCGGATCAGGTCGATGCCCGCGGTGATGTTCCCCCACTGGTCGGAGCCACCCACCTGCAGGTCGCACGACCGGTTGCGGTGCAACCACCAGTAGTCGTGGGCCTGCAGGAGCTGGTAGGAGAATTCGGTGAAGGAGATGCCCGTGTCGGTGTCCATCCGGGCCCGCACCGATTCCCGGGCGGTCATCTGGTTCACGGTGACGTGTTTGCCGACGTCGCGCAGGAAATCGAGCAGACGGACATCGGCGGTCCAGTCGGCGTTGTCGACCAGCTCCCAGTCCGCAGCGGCACCCATGAGTCGGTCGATCTGGGCGGCGATCCCCTCCTTGTTGGCGGCGAGTTCGGCCGGCCCGAGCAGGTTCCGTTCGCTCGATCGCCCACTGGGATCACCGATCATGCCGGTCGCGCCACCGATCAGGGCCAGTGGACGGTGCCCGGCGTCCGCGAAACGGCGGAGGCCCAGGACGCCCAACAGATGGCCGACGTGCAGACTGTCGGCGGTCGGGTCGAAGCCGCAGTAGAGCGTGACCGGACCGGCGGCGAGCCGTGCGGCCAACTCGGAACGGTCGGTCGCGTCCTGGATCAGGCCCCGTGTCGCGAGGTCGTCGAGCAGTTCGGTCGGATCGGTCACGTCGCCCATCGTCGCGCAACCGACCGGGCGGCACCGCCCCGGGTTACCGCCGACGATCACCGGGATGTCAGCATGGTCCACATGGCAGACCGCCACGACGAGCACTACCGACCGAAGAAGTGGGCCCTGGGTGCCGGGATCGGGTTCTTCGTCCTGATGGCGATCTTCTGGACGTTGATCTTCTCGGGCTATTTCACCCATCGGAACCCCGACGAGCTCTACGACCGGGCATGGGTCGACGCGGCCGGTGAGATCTGCGCACCGGCGGCCCGAACGGTGCGGAACCTTCCGAACGCGTCCACCTCGAAGACGCCGGCGGACCGCTCCGCCCTGTTGAACCGGGGTACGGCAGCGCTCGAACCGATGGTCGACCGTCTGGCGGCGCTCCCCGCACCCGACGAGGAGTCCGACCGGATCGTCGTGAACGGATTCCTCGAGGACTGGCGGATCTACCTGCAGGACCGGAGGAACTTCGCCGACGCCCTGCTGACCGATCCGACCGCGCAACCCCTCATGAGCGAGGTCCACGGCGGTTGGGTGTCCGATGCGATCGACATCATGGCGACGATCAACCAGATCCCGGACTGCGCGACCCCCGACGACATGTGAGCACAGGCGGTTGTGGACCCGCCCGGTACGTCATCGCCGCCGGTACACCTCGCCACCCCGTGGCCCCGAAACGTGCGGGTTCCCGTCGATCCAGAAGCGCCACAGCTCGTCGACCGCCGCGCTGACACCAACCCGCGGGCCCCGACGGATCGCTCCCACGTCCGCGTCGCCCACCAGGAGCCGTACCGGTGACGGCTCGTCGCCGCACAGGTCACGCCCCCCGTCATCCCCGGTGATACCGAGAGCGGCACACAACTTCCCCGGTCCGCTCGCGAGGTCCCTGTCGCGCCGCGCTGCCGGCCGGTCGGTGTACATCGCGTCGAGTCCGGCGATCGGTTCCAGCGCCCGTACCAGCACCGCCGCTGCCGTGCCGTCGTGCCCGCACACGATGTTGCAACACCAGTGGATCCCGTAGGAACGGTACACGTACAGATGGCCGGCCGGTCCGAACATGACCTGCGTTCGCGGGGTCGGCCCACGATAGGCGTGACTCGCGGCATCCTCGGCCCCCCGGTACGCCTCGACCTCGACGATCCGACCCGCACGGCGGATCCCGTCGGATCCGGTCCGTTCGAGTACCCGGCCGAGCAGGTCGGGCGCGACCTCGCGGGGATCACGCCCGAGGAACCGCCGGTCCACGATCAGAGGGCCGCCACCCGGGCACGATCGGCGGCGATGCGTTCCACGAACGCCGTGCGTTGCGCGACGACCGGCTCGGGCCCGGCCCCGCCCGGGGAGATCCGACGACGCACCGACACCCCGGGCTCGAGCAGTTGCACGGCCTCCTCGCCCAACTGGGGATGGGTCGCGATCAGTTCGGCCAGGGGCACGTGACGTTCGATCGAGTTGCGGACCAGCGCCCCGATGATGCCGTGGGCCTCCCGGAACGGGGTACCGCGTTCGACCAGCCACTCGGCCAGGTCGGTGGCCGCCAGGTAGGGCGAATCCGCGGCCTGCTGCATCCGTTCGACCGAGGGCACCGCCGTGGACACCAGTCCGCTCAACGCGCCGATCGCGAGCAGCGTCTGGTCGACCGCGTCGAACAGCGGCTCCTTGTCCTCCTGCAGATCCCGGTTGTAGGCGAGGGGCAGGCCCTTGAGGGTCGCCATGATCCCCGTCAGGTGCCCGATCAGGCGTCCCGCCTTGCCACGTGCGAGTTCCGCGATGTCGGGGTTCTTCTTCTGGGGAAGCATCGACGAGCCGGTCGAGTAGCCGTCGTCGAGGGTCAGGAAGCCGAACTCGGCCGACGACCACAGCGCGACCTCCTCGCCGATCCGGGACAGGTGGACACCCAACAGGGCGAGATCGAACAGGGCCTCGGCGACGAAGTCCCGGTCCCCCACCGCGTCGAGG
>CAZVFF010000213.1:3523-4622 GCA_964626395.1 uncultured Iamiaceae bacterium
GAGGGAGTTCTCGAACGCCCGGGAGAAGCCGAGGTCGGCGGCGACGCCATGGGGATCCAACGGCAGCGACGACCCGGCCAGCGCCCCGGCACCCAACGGCGAGACGTTCAGCCGTTCCCTGGTCGCCGAGAGTCGATCGACGTCGCGGGCGAGCGCCCAGCCGTGGGCCAGCAGGTGGTGCGCGAGCAGCACCGGTTGGGCGCGTTGCAGGTGCGTGTAGCCGGGCAGGTAGATCTCGCCGGCGGCTTCCGCGGCACCGAGGATGACCTCCTGGAAGTCGAGGACGCGTGCCGCGACCTCGCCGAGGGCTCGACGGGCGTACAGGCGCAGATCGGTGGCCACCTGGTCGTTGCGACTGCGTCCGGTGTGCAGCTTCGCACCGGGCGGGCCGGCGATCTCGGTGACGCGACGTTCGACCGCGGTGTGGATGTCCTCGTCGGACTCGACGAACACGAACGTGTCGTCGGCGAGCTCCCGGCCGACCTGATCGAGCGCGGCGAGCACCTCGGCGGCTTCCTCGCCGGTGAGGATCCCGGCCCGGACGAGCCCCCGCACATGCGCGCGGGACCCGGTCAGGTCGTCGACCGCGAGACGACGGTCGTAGGGCAACGACACCGTGAACGCCATCAGTTCCTCGGCGGGATCACCGTCGAAGCGGCCGTGCCACAGGGTGGTCACCGCGCACCTCCCCGGGTCGAACCGGGACCCTGGCGTTCCGACCACGTCTCCAACCCCAGGCCCCACAGACGGACGAAACCGGCCGAGTCGGCGTGATTGAACGCGTCGCCCTCGTCGTAGGTCGCGAGCGAATGGTCGTACAGGGTGTGCGGACTCCGACGACCGGTCACCCGGCAACTGCCCGGCGACAGGCGCAACCGGACCTCGCCGGTGACGAAACGCTGGGACGACACCACGAACGCGTCGAGCGCCTCCTTGAGCGGCGAGAACCACAACCCGTCGTAGACGAGTTCCGCGTAGCGCGGCTCCAGGCGGGCCTTCTCGCGGTCCAGGTCGCGTTCCAGACAGATCGACTCGAGATCCTTGTGGGCCATGATCAGCGCCAGACTGGCCGGGCACTCGTAGGTCTCACGCGACTTGA
>CAZVFF010000214.1:0-4554 GCA_964626395.1 uncultured Iamiaceae bacterium
GGCCGACACCTCCCCACGGGGTGTGAGGTGCCACGTGCCGACGGCGAAGGTGGACCATCCGGCGTCGCGCAGGATGCGCGGCAGCGCGGCGGCGCGTTTCGGGATGCGGGCGTTGTAACCGGGGAACCCGATGGGCACCTCGGGCAGGAACCCCATGCCGACGGCGTGGTGGTTCTGACCGGTCAACATGGCGGCCCGGGTGGGTGAACACATGGCGGTCACATGGTGGTTCCGGTAGCGGAGCCCTTCAGCGGCCAGACGCGAGATCGCCGGTGTGGGGATGTCGGAGCCGAACGGTTCGAGCTGCGCGAAACCGACGTCGTCGAGGACGATGACGACCACGTTGGGCGACCCGTCGGGTGGGCGCGGTAGCGGCGTTGGTCGCGGCGTCGAGGTCGCGATCGTCGTCGAGATCTGCTGCACCCTGGCTCCTGTCGGTCGGCGTCCACGGGCGGGGGCTGTGACCGATCTGACACCGGCCCCGTCGCACCCGGGACAGTAGCCTGCCTGCCATGGACGTCGACCGGGTCTTGCTGGCCGCCCCACGTGGTTTCTGTGCCGGTGTCGAGATGGCGATCAAGGCGTTGGCCTGGATGGTCCGGGCGTTCGATCCGCCGGTGTACTGCTACCACCAGATCGTCCACAACGCGATCGTCGTGAAACGCTTCGAGGACCGTGGCGTGGTGTTCATCGACGACATCGCCGAGGTCCCCGAGGGCGCGCCGGTGATGTTGTCGGCCCACGGTTCGGCCCCCGAGGTGGTCGCCGCCGCCAAGGATCGTGGCGGCTTCGTGGTCGATGCGGTGTGCCCGCTGGTGACCAAGGTGCACCAAGAGGTGCGGACCCGCACCAAGAAGGACTTCGACATCATCTTCATCGCCCACGAAGGCCACGAGGAGGCCGTCGGCACGATGGCCGAGGCACCTCCGGGCCGGATCCACCGGGTCGAATCGATCGCCGAGATCGACGCGTTGGAGGATTTCGACGGGCCGGTCGCGATCCTGACCCAGACGACGCTCAGCCAGCACGACGCGTCGATCCTGGTGGCCCACGCGCACGAACGGTTCCCCCAACTGTGGATGCCCAAACGCAAGGACCTGTGTTTCGCGACGACGAACCGGCAGGACGCGTTGATCGAGATGGCGCACCGCTGCGATGCGGTGATCGTGATCGGTTCGGAGAACTCCTCCAACACCCGGGCCCTCGCGAAGATCGCGTCCGGCGAGGGGTGTGAACGGGTGTACCGGATCAACTCGGCCGCCGAGTTGCCCGACGACCTGACCGGCACGGTCGGGGTCACCGCTGGGGCCTCTGCCCCCGACGAACTGGTCGCCGAGGTGATCGACGCGCTGGCACCGACGCACGGCACCGAGGAGATCCACCTGACCGAGGAGGACGAGTACTTCCCTCCCCCGCGGAGTCTCCGACCGCTCATCAACGCGGTCACGACGATGTCCACGTTCGCGGTGGGCACCGTCCCCGACGGCGGCCCCGCGCACCGCGACCGGGATCTGAGCGCTTCCCGGGTGCTCGCGAACCTCGGATCCCACTGAACGGGACACCCCCGGAAACGGTCGGTCCGCGCACGCGATGGAACCCGTCACCTGGAACACCGTCAGGTTGTTCATCCACATCATCGCGGCGACGATCTGGGTCGGCGGGCAGCTGACGCTCGCCGGCATGGTGCCGGGCGCCCGGGCGATCGCCCCGGATCTGCCGAGGACGCTCGCGAACCGTTTCAACCGATTGGCGTGGCCGGCCTACGGCGTCCTGGTGGTCACCGGGTTGTGGAACATCGATGCGGTGCGTGGTTTCCACGCCGGCGACGGCACGTGGCGGGCCACCCTCGTGCTCAAGATCGTGATCGTCGGGTTGTCCGGGCTGTCGGCGTTCGCCCACCAACGTTCGAAGTCGACCCTGGGGCTCGCGGTGTGGGGCACGCTCACCTCGGTGTCGGCCATCGGGGCGCTCTGGGTCGGGGTGATGCTCGCAACCTGAAACGGTGAGGGCCGTGGTGGGGTTCGTCGTCGGCGGGCACGGCGGTAGGGTCCATCCCCATGCACGGAACACCAGGGGAACTGCCGTTCGACGAGCTGGCGAGGATGGCACGTGCCAAACGTGACGCCACCCGGGGTCGTCGGATCACCTGGTCACCCAAGGTGTTCATCCCCCTCACGATGCTGTGCCGCGACAAGTGCGGCTACTGCACCTTCTCCCAGCCGCCCGCACGTCTGGAGAGCCCGTACCTGGACCTCGACGCGGTCCGCCGGATCGCGGAACGGGGCGCCGAGGCCGGCTGCCACGAGGCACTGTTCACGCTGGGGGAACGACCCGAATTGCGGTATCCGGTCGCGGCGGAATGGTTGGCCGACCACGGGTACGAATCCACGATCCACTACCTGGCCGAAGCAGCGCGCACGGTCCGGGACGAGACCGGCCTCCTCCCGCACGCGAACGCCGGTGCGCTCCACCCCGACGAGCTGGCGTTGTTGCGCGAGGTGTCGCCGTCCCAGGGGATGATGCTCGAGTCGCTCAACGGCGACCTCGATGCGCACCGCGGAAGTCCCGACAAGACCCCCGAGCGTCGCTTGGCCACGCTGGAGGCCGCAGGCGAGGCGTCGATCCCGTTCACGACCGGGATCCTCGTGGGAATCGGTGAATCCCGTCAGGACCGGATCGATGCCCTCGAGGCGATCGCCGCGTCGCACCGTCGCCACGGCCACGTCCAGGAGGTGATCGTGCAGAACTTCCTGCCCAAGCCCGGCACCGCGATGCACCGGGCGCCGGCGTGTGACACCGACACCTACCTGGATGCGATCGCGCTGGCCAGGGTGATCCTGCCCGCCGAGATCCACCTGCAGGCACCACCGAACCTGTCCGAGGACTTCGGCCACCTGTTGGATGCCGGCATCGACGACTGGGGTGGGGTGTCGCCGATCACCGCCGACCACGTCAACCCGGAACGCCCCTGGCCCGGACTCGACCGTTTGGCCGAGGTCACCGAGGCGCACGGCCACGTGCTCGCGCCCCGCTTGACGATCCACCCGTCGTTCGTGTTGGACCCGGAACGCTGGTTGGACGAGGCGAACCGCTTCCCCGTCATGGACCGTTCCGACGCCGAGGGCCTCGCCCGGGACGACCCGGGCGCGTTCCTGCCCGAACGGATCGAGGCCGCGATCGATGCCGGCACCGGCGCCGAGGTCGTCCAGGTCGACGACCGCAACACCGCATGGTACTCCGGAGCCGAAGCCGAGCCGGCGATGCTGGTCCCCCCGCACGAACCCGACATCGTCCACACCGTGCCCACCATGGGCGGCGCGGTCGCCGAGGTGCTCGAAGGCGTGCTCGGCGGCATGCGGGTGGACGAGGACCAGATCGTCACGTTGTTCTCCGCCCGTGGCCCCGAGGTTCGTGCGGTGGCCGCCGTGGCCGACGAATTGCGACGCCGTACCGTCGGCGATCCGGTCACCTGGGTGCACAACCGGAACATCAACTACACGAACGTGTGCACCTTCAAGTGCAAGTTCTGCGGCTTCTCCAAGGGCAAGCTGTCGTTGAACCTGCGTGGCCGGCCGTACCTGATGACCCTGGACGACATCGCCGAACGCGCGGCCGAGGCCGCGGAACTCGGTGCGACCGAGGTGTGCCTGCAAGGCGGGATCCACCCGAACTTCGACGGCAACTACTACGTCGACGTCGCCCACGCGGTGCATGCGGCCGTGCCCGACATCCACATCCACGCGGTCACCGCCTTGGAGGTCACCGAAGGGGCGCGCCGTCTGGAGGAACCGCTCGAGCACTACCTGCGGCGTCTGGCCGAGGCCGGGTTGAAGTCGCTGCCGGGGACGGCCGCGGAGATCCTCGACGACGACATCCGGGCGGTGCTGTGCCCGGACAAGGTGAACACCGAGGAGTGGCTGGAGGCACACCGGGTCGCGCACCGGGTCGGGCTGTCCTCGAACGTGACGATCATGTACGGGTCGATCGAACAGCCCCGGCACTGGGCGCGCCACATCGTGCGCACCCGTGCGTTGCAGGACGAGACCGGTGGGTTCACCGAGTTCGTACCGCTGCCCTTCGTGCACATGGCCTCGCCGATCTACCTGCGCCGGATGTCGCGGCGGGGTCCGACGTTCCGGGAGTCGGTGCTGATGCACGCGGTCGGACGCATCGCGTACGCCGGCAGCATCGACAACATCCAGGCGTCGTGGGTCAAGTTGGGCCTGGCCGGTGTCCAGCAGCTGCTGCGCGCGGGGGCGAACGACCTGGGCGGCACCCTCATGGACGAGAACATCTCCCGAGCCGCGGGTGCCCGACACGGTCAGGGTATGGACGAGAACGGGTTCCGGGCGCTCGTCGAACCGTTGGGCCGCACCCTGGAACAGCGCACGACCCTGTACGGCCGGGTCCAGCCGGTGGCGGTGTGACCAACCCCGGTGGGCGGGGCACGACCGGCGACGGCGGCCTGGACGGCCACATCGAGTCGATCCTGGACGAGATCGCGCCCGAGGCCGACCGCGATCTGCTCGGCGACATCCTCGTCGAGGGGGTGCG